>JAKAOE010000259.1 GCA_021823305.1 Acidobacteriota bacterium | reverse complement strand
GCAGTTGATCTTGACGAAGGAGGCGGCGGGGCCGCGGCGCGCGCCCAACAGGCGGGCGACGACCTCCTTGCCGGTGCCACTTTCACCCTGGAGCAGGACCGTGAGGTTGGTGTCGGCAACCTGGTCGAGCGTGCGGCGGATGGCGGCGATGGCGGGGGAACGGCCCAGCAGCGGGGTGAGGCCGGCGGGCGCGGGCGCGGCCGCGGCGCCGCCGGACGGAAGGATGAAAGCGCGGGACTCCAAGCCGTCACGGTAACGCAACCGCCAGCCTAAAAAGAATCCCCCTGACGGGGGTGGTATGTGTTGCCACTTCGGAGCGGCTCCGCCCAACCAGCACCACCGGCGCGAGCTTCGCAGTAGGTGCATGCGCCATCTCAACCGTGGAGGGGGCGCGAAATCTTCGCATGGCGACGATCCTGGCCGACCAGCCACAGCCCCGGCGTGTTCCTCCGCAGGCTGTGATCGAAGTCGTGAGCGAGCCCAACGCTGAGCGTTTTGCCCACTACCTTCCCGGGCTCACCGGGCTGTTGCGGATGGCGTTGCTGTCGGGGGCGGAGATGACGCTGCCCACCTCGCTGCACCTGTTGCTGGACATTACCCAGTCGGTGGTCAGGGCGGACCGCGAGCTGGTGATCTACGCCAACCCCAACCAGCCCGCGGCGCGAATCCAGGTGCACCGCGGGAACGAACCGCCGCCGCCGGTGGAGGACAACCTCCTGCACGCCTGGGTGGGCCAGATGGGCAAGCCGTTGCTGGTCTCGCCGGGGCTGGATACGGCGATGGACGTGTTTCTGGCGCGGCTGCGGGCGCGATGGGCGATCGCGGTGCCGCTCTTCGTGAAGCACGACTGGTCGGGCACGTTGCAGGCCTACCGGGCGGGCGGAGAGACGTTCAACGTCATCGAAGGCCAGTTGTTGTGGTTCCTCGCCCTGTTGGCGGAAAACCAGCTCGCGCGCATTCAATCCATGGCGCAGCTCACGCACGTGGCCTACACCGATTTTCTCACCGGCTTGCGCGCCCGCGGCTACTTCGAAGAGGCGCTGGAACAGGAGACGCACCGCACGCTGCGGCAGGCGAGCGTGTGCGGCCTGCTGCTGATCGACCTGGACGACTTCAAGGCGGTGAACGACCGCTACGGCCACCACGCCGGCGACGACGTCCTGCGGCAGTTCGCGCGCATCCTGACGCGCGACCTGCGCGAGGTGGACACCGCGGCGCGCTACGGCGGCGACGAGTTCGGCGTGATCCTGCCGGACACCACCGAGGCCGGCGTGCGGCTGGTGGCGCACCGCATCCGCGATGCCGTACGGCGGCAGCCGTTCCGCATTCCGGATTCGGACCAGCAGGTGCAACTCGGCCTGAGCATCGGCATCGCGCTCTGCCCCGGCGACGAGCGCAGCGGCAAACTGCTCCTGCGGGCGGCGGACTTGGCGCTCTATCAAGCCAAGCAGCGCGGCAAGGACCGGCCGCTGTTCTGGCGGGAGTTGAACCGCGAGGCTTCCTGAGCGCGCAGGCGGGGTGCGAGTTCCCCGCGCTCCGCCGGGCTCACTCTTCGGCGGGCTCGGTGGCGGGCGAGTAAGCCTCGGGAACCAGGGCGCCCGCCCGCTTGACCAGCATCTCCACCTTGCCTTCGGCGGCATCGAGCTGCTTGCGGCAGTCCTCGACCAGGAGCATGCCTTCTTCAAAGAGCTTGAGTGAATGATCGAGCGGCAGCTCGGCGCGCTCGAGTTCCGCCACGATGGCCTCGAGCCGCTGCAGGCTGGCCTCAAAGTGGCCGGCTTTTTCCATGTTCGCCCTCCTCGTACATGCGCGGCAGGTAGGCCGCGCCCAGCAGCCCGGCTTCGGCACCCAGCGCGCTGGGCACGATGCGGGTGGGCGTGGAGCGCGCCACCAGCGAGCGCTTACGCACTTCCGCCATCAGGCTGGGCGCGAAGGCGTCCCATCCGCGGGCCACGCCGCCGCCGACGACGTACAGCGGCAGGTTGAAGACGTTGATCATGTTCGCCAAGCCCACGCCGAGCGAACGGCCGACCATTTCGAAGATCTCGCGGGCCACGATATCGCCCTGCTTGGCCTTGATGTAGACGATTTCGGCGGTGAGCTCGCCCAGCTCTTCGGCGGCGCGCGCCAGCTCGGGCGAACGGCCGACGCGAATCGCGGCCATCGCCATGTGGGTGATGGCGCCGGCGGAGGCGTAGGCCTCGATGCAGCCCAGGTTGCCGCAGCCGCAGAGGGCGCCGTTGGGATCAATCGTCATGTGGCCGAGTTCGCCCGCCATGCCGTCCATGCCGTGCCAGATACGGCCGTTGAGGATCAGCCCGCCGCCGATGCCGGTGCCGACCGTGATCATGCACAAGCCGTTGACGTTGCGGCCGGCGCCGACCCACTTCTCGCCCAGCGCGGCGGCATTGGCGTCGTTCTCCAGGATGACGTGGGTGCGCAGGCGGCGCTCGATGTCGTCGCGCACCGGAAACTCGCTCCAACCGGGCAGGTTGGGCGACTGGCGCACGCGCCCGTTGGCCAGGTTGATGATGCCGGGCACGCCGATGCCGATGCCGAGCATGTTGGAGCGAGGCAGGCGCGACTCGATCTCGGCGACGGCCGCGCACATGTCGGCGACGACGCGCTCGCGGCCTTCCTTGACTTCGGTATCGAGCGCGATGCGTTCGAGAATGCGGCCCTCGGCGTCCACCGCGGCGACGCGCAGATTGGTGCCGCCCAGGTCAATGCCGATGGTGAACTCTCCGGGGGGATTCGGCTGCGCCGCGGCCATGAAGGCAAGTATATAGGCCGCGGGACGAATTAGCCTGCCGGCGGCGCTTAGCGGCGCTGGCAACGCGGGCAAAAGTGGGCGCTGCGGCCGGCGAGGACGATGCGGCGGACAGGGGCGCCGCAGCCGCGGCAGGGCTCGCCGGTGCGGCCATAGACGCGGTGGCGGAGGTGAAACCAGCCGGGCTGTCCGTCGCTGTCCACATAATCGGAGATGGACGAGCCGCCGGCGGCGATGGCCTGGCGCAACACGGCGCGGATGGCAAGCCGCAGCCGGGCCAGGCGCGGGCCGGAGAGGCGGCGGGCGCAGGGGTGGATGCCGGCGCGGAACAAGCTCTCGTCGGCGTAGATATTGCCCAGGCCGCGCAGCAGCTTCTGGTTCATGAGCGCGTTCTTGATGGGCGCGTTGCGGCCGTGGAAGCGGGCGAGGAACCCAGCTTCGGAGATTTCGAGCGGCTCGGCGCCGGCCGCTACGGCGAGCTCGGGGGCGAATCCCTCGGCGGGAGCGGGCGCGAGCGCCAGGCGGCCGAAGCGGCGGGGATCGGAGAAGTGCAACTCGCGGCCGTCATCCCACACGAAGATGGCGTGGGTGTGGGGGGCGCGGGCGGCGCCGGCGGGATGCAAGCGCAGGCGGCCGCTCATGCCGAGGTGCAGCATCAACTGCCAGCGGGCGCCGGCGGCGGCGGTGAATTCCAGCACCAGGTACTTGCCGGCGCGGCGGACGGCGGTGCAGGCGGCGCCCTCGAGCGCCGCGAGGCGCGCGGGGGCGCCGCGGAAGAACGCGGGCCGCGGTAACGCGACGGCGCGCAGGCGGCGGCCCAGGACGCCGGCGCGCAGGCCGCGGGCGACGGTTTCGACTTCAGGCAGTTCCGGCATTCCAGTGCTCCACGAGAGCGGCGGCGAGGGCGGCGGCGCCGGCATCGCGCGCCTCGGCCGCCACCGGCAGATCGAGGGCGACCAGTTCGGCGCGCGTGGCGGGGCCGATCGCCACCAGCACGACGCCGCGCAGGCGCGCGCGGTAATCCCCGCCCAGCAACGCGGCCAGGTGGCGTGCGCTGGAAGGGCTGGCGAAGACCACCGCGTCGGCCGCCGGCGGCCCGCCCGAGGGGAAGAGCGCGCGGGCGCGCGCGGCGCTCTCCTCCGGCAGGAGGGTGCGGTAGGCGGCGACGAGGTCGAGGCGCGCGCCGCGCCGCGCCAGCGCTTCCGGGATCAGCTCGCGGCCGGCGGCGGCGCGGGGAAAGAAGACGCGCTGCCCGGCGACGGCCACGTCCGCCAGCGCCGCCACCACGCCCTCGGCGCCCGCCGCGGCGGGCACGATGCCGGCGCGCCAGCCTTCCTCGCCGAGCGCGGCCGCGGTGGCGGGGCCCACGGCGCAAATCCAGGCGCCGGCGGCGGGGGTGAGGTCA
>JAKAOE010000258.1 GCA_021823305.1 Acidobacteriota bacterium | reverse complement strand
CCCCGAGACCAAGGTCGTCTTCCTCAGCATGTACGACGATGAGGATTACCTGCAGCAGTGCCTCGCGGCCGGCGGCTCCGGCTACCTGCTCAAGGACAGCCCCGCCGACCAGCTCATCACCGCCATCCGCGAGGTGCGCCGCGGCGGCAAGTACCTCAGCCCGCGCATCCTCTCCAAGCTGGTCGAGGATATCAGCGTGCGCGACCCCGCCGAGCGCTTCAAGCCGCGCCTCGGTACCCTCACCCCGCGCGAGCGCGAAACTCTGAAGCTGCTCGCCGAAGGCATGTCGGTGAAGGAGATCGCGGTCCAGCTCCGCCTCAGCACCAAGACCGTCGAGGCGCACAAGTTCAACCTGATGCGCAAGCTCGACATTCACAACAAGGCCCACCTGGTGCGCTTCGCCATCAAGAGCAAGGTCATCAACATCGCCTAAAATCAAGGGGTGCAGAAGTACTGGGACACCCCGCCGCCCGCGCGCCCGTCCGCCGTTGCCGCCCTCCTGCCCGAGGCGGTCGAGCTGCGCCACGCCGGCCGCCGCCTGCGCCTCGCGCCCGCCACCGTGCTCGCGCCCATGTCCGGCATCACCGACACCGTCTTCCGCCGCTTCATCCGCGACCTCGGCGGCTGCGGCCTGATCATGACCGAGTTCACTTCGGCCGACGGCCTGGTGCGTTCGGAAAAAGTCGCCCGCCGCTACCTGAGCTTCGCCGAGTGCGAGCGCCCGATCGCGGCCCAGCTCTTCGGCAACGACCCCGAGGTCATGGCCGAAGCCGCCGCCGTGGTCGAACAGATGGGGTTCGATAGCATTGACCTCAACCTCGGCTGCCCGGCCAAGAAAGTCGTGAAGTGCAACGGCGGCAGCGGTCTGCTGCGTGACCTGCCGCTGCTCGAGCGCCTCTTCCTGCGCCTGCGCAAGGCGGTGTCCCTGCCGTTCACGGTCAAGTTCCGCGCCGGCTGGGACGAGGCCCACCTCGTCCATGTCGAGCTGGCGCGCCTTGCCGAGGCCTCCGGTGTCAACGGCCTCGCGCTCCACGCCCGCACCCGCGAGCAGGGCTACTCCGGCCAGGCGCAGTGGCGCTGGATCGCCGAGGTCAAGCAGGCGGTCTCCATTCCCGTCTTCGGCAATGGCGATATCCGCTCCCCCGAGGACGCCGCCGCCATGGTCGCCGCCACCGGCTGCGACGGCGTCATGATCGGCCGCACCGCCGCTTCCAATCCCTGGATCTTCCGCCAGATGGAAAGCTACCGCCTCACCGGCGCCTACGCTCCCCCCGGCCCCGCCGACCGCGCCCGCCTCATCGGCGATTATTTCGAGCGCCTGGTGCGCGAGGGCATGCCCGGCGGCCTGGGCAAGATGAAGCAGTTCGCCTCCTGGTTCACCCACGGCGTCGAGGGCGGCGCCCGCCTGCGCAAGGCCGTCTACGAAGCCCGCACCGAAACCGAAGCCCTCGCCCGCGTCCACGCCTTCTTCGCCGAGGCGCTCGCCCTGCCCGCGACCGCGGCCTCGTAAGCGGGCGCCGGACTACAGTAGAAGCGTGGGAAAGATTTGGCGTGCAGGTTTGCTGACACTGGCGCTGACGGCGGCAGCCGCTGCTCTCGTGCCGCGTCTTGCGGCGCTGCGCGCCCAGGGCATCGAGCACTTCTACAATCTCGAGTACCAGCCCGCCATCCGCGACTTTCGCCAATGGACCGCGGCTGATCCCAGCTCTTCTTCCGCCTGGAACCATTTGGCCCAGGCCGAAATCTACGCCGAAATGTTGCGTATCGGCGCGCTCGAGAGCCAGCTCTACGGCCACGGCGACCCCTTCCTCAAGGAAAAATTGCGCAAGCCTTCGCCTGCCGCGCTCGCCGCCATCCACCAGGCGCTTGACCATGCCGAAGCCGACGCGCGCGTCGCCGTGGCGCGCAATCCACACGATGCCCACGACCGCTACAACCTGGCCGTCGTCTGGGCCCTGCGCGCCAACACCGCCTTTTCCCTCCAGCACGCCTACTGGACCGCGCTCGGCGACGCCAAGCAGGCGCGCAAGCAGGCGCAAATGGCGGTCACGCTCGATCCCGGCTTCATTGACCCGCAGCTCATCCTCGGTGTGCAGAGCTATGTCGCCGGCAGCCTGCCCTGGGCGGTCCGCATGTTTTCCACTCTGGTCGGCTACAGCGGCAACAAGGAGCAGGGCCGCAAGCAGATCGCCTACGTCGTCGCCCACGGCGAAGACGCCCGCACCGACGCCTCCGTCCTGCTCGCCGTCGCCGACCGCCGTGACGGCCTCAACCGCCAGGCTGCGCCCATCTTCCTCCGTTTGGCACGCCAGTACCCGCGCAACTACCTCTTCGCGGTCGAAGCCGGCGAGGCGCTCGATGCTGCCGGCGAGCACGGCCCCGCCCGCGCCCAGTTCCACAAGGTCCTGGCCATGGCTGCCGCCGGCGCGCCCGGCTATGCCCAAGCCCCGCAGGGCCGCGTCTGGTACGACCTGGCTGGAATTGCCGTAGTGTATTCCGACTGGCAGCGAGCCGCGCAGGACTATCGCAAGGCCGCCGCCGCTCCCGATACCCCCAAGGCCTTGCGCGACGGCGCCCTGCAACTCGCCGCGGAAACGGAAAAGAAGCTCCGGCACTGAACCGCCGATAGCTTAATTCCGCCCCGGCGGCGTCTTACGGCTTGCAGAGGCTGTCGGCGGCTTGCCGATACCTGCGCTTGCGCTTGTCAGATTTTCTGCATATACTTTGATCAGATCAACCCTATGGCAACGGTACGACTTCCCGACTTCCCCGCCGTGCTGCCAGTCCTCCCGGTCCGCGACACGGTCCTGTTCCCGCATGCGGTGTTGCCGCTGAACGTCGGTCGCCCGTCTTCGGTCAGCCTGATCAGCGGTCTGGGCGAGGACAAGCTGGTGCTGGTGCTCACCCAGCAGGACGCCCGGATTGACAATCCCCAGCCCGGCGACATGCACGCCGTGGGCAGCATCGCCATCGTTCACAAAATCGTGCGCCTGCCCAACCAGAGCCTGTTCATCTTCACCGAGGGCTTGGCGCGGGCCAAGGTGCTGCATTGGCAGCAAACCGAGCCTCACCTGCGCGCGCAAGTTGAATTGCTGGCCGACGAGCCGGCGGTCGCCGGACCCGAGACCGAAGCCCTGCAGCGCAATGTGGTGAGCGTCTTCCAGCAGATCGTGGGCCTGTCGCCCACGCTCTCCGACGAGCTGCAAAGTGTGGTGGCGAGCATTGACGATCCCGCCCGCCTCACCGATTTCGTCGCCGCCAACCTGCCGTCGCTCGCCACCGCCGACCGCCAGGCGCTGCTCCAGACCCCCGACGTGCGCCTGCGCCTGGAGCAGGTCAACCGCCACGTCGTGCGCGAACTCGAGGTGCAGCAGCTCCGGTCGAAGATTCAGACCGAGGTGCAGGATCAGGTGCAGCAGTCGCAGCGCGAGTACTACCTGCGCGAGCAGATGAAGGCGATTCAGAAGGAGTTGGGTGAGGGCGACGAGAGCCAGCGCGACACCGAGGATCTGCGCAAGAAGATCGAAGCCGCCGGCATGCCGGACGAGGTCAAGGCCGAGGCCATGCGCGAGCTCCAGCGCCTGGGCAAGATGTCGCCCGCCGCGGCCGACTACTCCGTCACCCGCAATTACATCGAGTGGCTTACCGTGCTGCCCTGGACGCGCAGCACCGCCCAGGAGATTGACCTCGCCAAGGCCTCCGCCATCCTCAACGAGGACCATTACGACCTGGAGAAGGTCAAGGACCGCATCCTCGACTATCTCGCCGTGCGCCGCCTCAACCCCACCATGAAGGGCCCCATTCTCTGCTTCGTCGGCCCTCCCGGTGTGGGCAAGACCTCACTCGGCAAGTCCATCGCGCGCTCGCTCGGCCGCAAGTTCTTCCGTCTCTCGCTCGGCGGCGTGCACGACGAGGCCGAAATCCGCGGCCATCGCCGCACCTACATCGGCGCCCTCCCCGGTCAGATCATCCAGGGCTTGCGCCGCGCCGACACCAACGACCCCGTCTTCGTGCTCGACGAGGTGGACAAGATCGGGCGCGACTTCCGCGGCGATCCCACCTCGGCGCTGCTCGAGGTGCTCGATCCCGAACAGAACTTCGCCTTCCGCGACAACTACCTGGACGTGCCCTTCGACCTCTCCAAGGTGCTGTTCATCACCACCGCCAACATGCTCGACACCATCCCCGAGCCGCTGCGCG
>JAKAOE010000257.1:2561-4223 GCA_021823305.1 Acidobacteriota bacterium | reverse complement strand
CGCGCCGCGCTCGACCCGCGCCAGCGTCCGGCCGTCGGGCGACAGCGCCGCCCCGCGCCCGCGCCCGCCGAAGCCGCCGCCCGGCGTCCCGCCGCCGACGTTGGGCACCGGCGTCGGCGGCGTCGGCTGCTCCGCGCTGACTCGGTAGCGGCGGTAGACGCCGCCTTCGTCCCAGGTAAAGGTCACGCTGCGACCATCGCGCGACCAACGCCACGCCGAGGGGTATTTGATGCTGACGATCGCCGGTATGGTCAGGCGCTGCGCGCTCGCCGGCGCGGCCAGCAAAAAGAACAGGAGCAACCAGGACATGCCAGCGAGTCTAGCGCACACACGCGGCGCGTGCCCCACATCACACCGCCCCAAAAACTGGCACCTCAATTGCAGGTATCCGGGTGTGGCGCACGCAAAGCAAGGAGCGTTCACGAACATGCCCAGCACGCAACCGGCAAGTTTTTCCCCTGCGCGGCAAGAACTGCCCGCCCAAGGGGACTTCGAGCAGTGGGTGGCCCGCTATCAGGCGCGCCTCTATCGCGTCGCGCTAGGCGTCCTGGGCGATGCCAGCGAAGCCGAGGATGCGCTGCAGGAGGCTTGGCTGGCGGCCTATCGCCACCGCGAGCAGTTCCAGGGACGCTCCGAGCTGGGCACCTGGCTGACCCGAATCGTCATCAATGCCGCCCGCGGACGCCGCCGCAAGGCGCGGGCGCGGCCGGCGGTCGAGCTCGAGGTCTGCCTCGCCGCCGGCCACGACTTCGCCGACCAGCGCCCTTCTCCGGAAGCCAAATGCCTGGAAAAGGAACGGCGGCAGCGCCTGCGCCACCTGCTGCGCCGCCTCTCCCCCCCGGTGCGCCACGCCCTCGAGCTTTGTGACCTGGAAGGACTGAGCTGCCGCCAGGCCGCGCAAACCCTCGGCATCCAGCCCGCCGCGCTCAAATGCCGCCTCTTCCGCGGCCGCGCTCGCCTGGCCATGTACGCGGCGCGCTGACCGCGCCGCCGCGCGCCTACGCTTTCGCCTTCATCGCGGCCAGTTCCTTGTCCACATCGGGATGCCGCAAATGGAATCCGGTCTTGTTCTGGTATGCGCGCGCCAGCAGGCAGAGCTTCTCCTCCCCGCACAGCTTGCCCAGGAACGTGATGCTGGTGGGCGTTCCGTCCGAGGCGCGGAACCCGTTGGGCACAATGCAGGCGGGATGGCCGGTGAGGTTGGTGATCGCCAACTGCGGCCCGCTGGTGGGCACCACCACCACGTCGTAGGGCGCGAACATCGCCTCCATCTGGTACATCAGCTCCAGCCGGATGCGGTCCGCGTTGAGATAGTCCACCGCCGGATACAGGTGGGCCACGCGGAAGATGCTCGGCCAATCGGACGAGTTCTTCACCGGCGGTTCCATCAACCGGGCGCGCCCGCTCGCGATTAACCCGCTGAAGGCGGCCGCGGCTTCGCAATTGACCGCCGGGCCGTAGCTGGCGAACGGCGGCATCGGCGGCAGCGTGACCGGATGCAGCGTCACGCCCATGCCGCGCAACTCGTCCAGCACCGCCTGGTCGAACTTGGCCTGTTCGGCGCGGCGCGCCGCGAACTCGGCGCGCTGCGCCGGCGTCATGGCGCGGCCGCCGAAAAAGCCGCCGCGTCCGCGTCCGCCGCGCGCCGGCGGCGGCTCGGTC
>JAKAOE010000257.1:0-2551 GCA_021823305.1 Acidobacteriota bacterium | reverse complement strand
GGTCTCCGCGCGGAAAGCGTCGGCGACGTAGCCCACGCGCAGCGTGCTCAGCGGCGTCTGCGCGTCCCAGTTGAGCGGAACGTCGAGCACGGCGCGGTCGGCCCTGGGGTCGCCCCGCTCCGGGCCGTAGATGGCGTGCAGCACCAGGATGGCGTCCTCGACGCAGCGGCAGATCGGCCCCGCCTTGTCCTGCGACCAGGACAGCGTCATCGCGCCCGAGCGGTCCACCCGCCCGAACGTCGGCCGCAACCCGGTCACGCCGCACACCGTGGACGGGCTCGAGATCGAACCCTCGGTTTCCGTTCCCAGCGAAAAGCCGACGCAGCCGGCCGAGGTGGCCGAAGCCGGCCCGGCGGAGGAGCCGCTCGAGCCCTCGCTCGGCTTCCAGGGATTGCGGGTCACGCCCCCGTACCAGACGTCGCCCTGCGCCAGCGCCCCCAGCGTCAATTTGGCGATCAACACCGCCCCGGCGGCATCCAGCCGCTTCACCACCGTGGCGTCGTGCGGAATCATCTGGTGTTCGTAGGGCGCGGCCCCCCAGGTGGTGCGGTAGCCCTTGACCGCGTACAGATCTTTGGCGCCCCAGGGGATGCCGTGCAGCGGGCCGCGATAACGGCCGGCGGCGATGTCGCGGTCGGCTTCCTTCGCCTGCGCCAGCGCCCGTTCCTCGGTGTAGGTGATCACGAAGTGCAGCAGTGGATCGTAGCGATGCAGGCGCTCCAGGTACATCTGCGTCAGCGCCAGCGAGGATACCCGCCGGGTGCGCACCAGCTCGGCCAACTGGCGGACGGTGTAAAAGGCCACCGCCTCCAGGTTCTTCGGCGCGCGCACCACGGGCGCCGGACTCATCCGCACCGGACGTTTCTCGCTCGGAAACGTCATCGTGGGCAGCACCGGATCGAAGACTAACGAGGGCGGCTCCCAGTTCTTCAGCGCTACCTTGCGGATCGCCTCCAGGCTGCGCATCTGCTGCCGCAAGCCCTGCACCATGCGGTCGCGCTCCGCGGCGGTGATCTGCAGCCCCGCCACCTTCGACAACTCCTCAATCAACGCCGGTGTGACCTCGAGCGCCTGCCCCGCCGCCTGCGCCTCCAGCGCCCGGCCCCATAACAGGCCGGGCAGCAGCGTGCCGCCCACGCCCAGCTTGGCGCAGGCGGCGAGGAAGGAACGGCGGTTGGCGGCGAGCGTGGCCATACGCGAAGCTCCCGGCGCTCAGAAGGAGAAGCGCAGCCCCATCTCCATCGTGCGGCTCCCGTACTTCGAGGTCAGCACGCCGAAGTTCGCCGGCCCCGCACCGAACAGCGCCAGGCCGGGATCGTTCCAGGTGGGGTGGTTGAGCACGTTGAACATCTGCAGCGTGTAGATCATGCTGACCCGCTCGGTGAGCTGCGCCGACTTGCCCACCTCGGCGTTCCAATTCCAGTTGCCGAAACCGCGCATCGGATTGGAGTTGCCGGTGCGGCCGTCGCTGGCCAGCTTCACCATGCGGAAGGAGTTGTAGACCGCGGCCGGGTCGGCGAAGATGTTGACCCCCAACCCGCCCGAGGTGGTGTTGCCGTGGGTGGCTACAGTGGCGCTGCTCTGGTTCGCGAACACCCCGATGGCCGGGATGGCGCCGGTGGGAATGGCGCCGGTAGCGGCCGCCAGGAAGCTGGAGGTGCCGCCGAAGACCTGCCCGCCTTCGCTCACCAGCAGCGGGGCGCCGCTGGTGAAGGTGATGATGCCGGAGTTGTACCACCCCGCGGTCAGCTTGTGCATCCAGCCGTCCCCGCCCAGCCCCGGGAGGTTGTAGGTGTAGGTGGCGTTGAAGGTGTTGGTCCGGTCGCTGGGGTCAACCCCGTAGGTCACGAAGGGGTTGTAGCTGTCGGCGTAAAACCCGGCGCTGTCCTGGTTGCCGACGCCGTTGCTCAGCAGGTTGGAGCGCGTGTAGTTCAGGTCGAAGTTGAGCCCGTCGGTGGGGTCCATGCGCAGCGTCGCGATAAACGCGTTGTAATTCGACAGGCCGTAATGGGTGCGCATGAACAGGATGCCCACCTGCTGGTTGTCGAACGTCGGCAGGTTCTGCGCCATGCGCAGCTGGTCGATCTTCTGGAACATGCTGCCCACGTTGGCGGCGTTGAACAGGCTGCTGTTCTTGCCGACGAAGGCGTCCGTGCCGCCCGGCACCAGGTGCTCGAACCAGGGCTGCGGCGAAACGCTGCCCGGCGCGGTGCCCTGTTGCAGCTCGCCTTCGATCGTGTCGAACGCCTGGGCGAAGGTCTGGCCGCTGGCGTTGTCGCGGAACATGATCGGCGAGTTGTTGAAGTTGATCGCCTGCGGCAGGTCGCGCGCGAAGTTGCCGCTCCAGCCTAGCTCCAGCAGCATGTGGTTGGTGATCTGGCGCTGCAGCATGAGGTCGGCGGTGAGGCTGCGCCCGGTAATGTTCTGCGGATCGAGCTGGAACGAGAGCTGCTCGCCGTTGATCCCCGGGATCACCCCGCCGGCGGGGTTGGTCAGGGCGGGGAAGGTGGGCAGCGGGATGGTCCCGTCCACGCCGACGCGGAAGGCCGAG
>JAKAOE010000256.1 GCA_021823305.1 Acidobacteriota bacterium | reverse complement strand
TCGTTGCGCACGTCGTCGGGCAGGCGGATCGGGTTCACCAGCACGTGCCGCGCTCCGAATTCGATAAAGTTCCAGCCGCCGAAGGCGGCGGCGTATTGGTCCTGCATCCCGCCCAGGATGCCCAGTTCCTGCCGCTCCAGCCGGTAAGCGGCTTCCGCCAATTCGTACTCGTTCAGCGCCAGCCGCCGCCATTCCTTCACCAGCCCCATCACCGCCACCATCAGGCTCGACGACGAGCCCAGCCCCGTGCCCGGCGGCGCGTCGGTGTGCAGAAACAGGTCGAAGCCACCCGCCCCGCTGCCGCCCAGCCGCCGGATGGCGGCCTTGGCCAAATCGAGCTGCCCGTCATAGGTCAGCGGCGTGCCTTGCGCGAACTCCAGTGCCAGCCCGAGGTCGGCCGAGCGCAGATGAATGCTGTCGTTGTCGAGCGGCGCCAGTGTGCCGAACGCGTACAGGTTCACGGTCGCGCTCAGCACGCAGCCGCCTTCGAATTGCGGATAGGGCGGCACGTCCGTGCCACCGCCGGCGAAACTCAGCCGCAGGGGCGCCTTGGCGCGAATCAGCATAAGGTCGTCCTCGATTCGTGTCGGCCCGCCGCCCGGGATTAGACAGGGCTAATCCTCTGGCGGCGTGTCGCCCCTATGCCTTGCACCGTGGTGGCCAAAGCGCGGGGGCCCGCGCCGGCCAATGGCGCCGTCGGCCGCTAGGCCGGCCGCGGCAGCGTATCCGCCAGGTCGCGCAGTTGCTCCGTCAGCTCCATCAGCCGCTCGATCGCCGCCTGCGCGTCCGCCAGCAGCTCCTCGCGCGTGGGATCGCCCGCGGCCAGCGTCAGCGCCAGCTCCAGGCTGCCGCGCGCCGCGGTCAGCGGTTGGCTCATGGCGTGGCAGAGCTGGCGCAGCCGGGAGCCGGCGTCGGCGGGCGGCGTCACCGGGGGCGCGCCGCTCAGTGCTCTTCCAGGGCGGCCGTCGGACCGAGCTGATAGCCCACGCCGCGAATCGTACGGATCAGTTTCGGCTCGAAGCCTTCGTCCACTTTCGAGCGCAGATAATTGATGTAGACGTCCACGACGTTCGTCGTGCTGTCGAACGACATGTTCCACACGTGCTCGATGATCATCGCCCGCGTCACCCGCCGGCGGTGATTCAGCATCAGGTACTCGAGCAGCGCGAACTCCTTCGGCGTCAGGTCAATTGCCCGCCCGGCGCGCACCACGCTGTGCTCGATCCGATTGAGTTCCAGCGTGTCCACCTTGAGCACGGCGTCGCTGCGGCGCGACCCGCGCCGCAGCAGCGCCCGGATGCGGGCGCATAACTCGCTGAAGGAAAAGGGTTTGACGATATAGTCGTCGGCGCCCAGGTCGAGCCCCCGCACCCGGTCCTCGACCCGCCCGTGGGCGGTGAGCAGCAGCACCGGCAGCGTCGGCTTCTTGCGCCGCAGCCGGCTCAGGACCTCGAAGCCGCTGCGCCGCGGCAGGTTGATGTCGAGCACCAGCAGGTCGTAATCGTGCTCCTCGGCAAGGGACTCGGCCTCTTCGCCGTCGGTGGCGCAATCCACCGCATAGTTCTCCGTCTCCAGGCCTTTGCGCAGGAACTTGGCCAGCGAAACGTCATCTTCTGCCACCAGGATTCTCATGGCGACGCCGGGGTGCACGCGCGTGTCCCCACACCTGCTCTCCTGGGGTCCGAGTTTATCGCGGTGCTCCAAGGCCTCGCAAGTGATCACTTAGGAACCGGGCCCTGCGGCCGGCGGTTGCTCGCCGGCGGCGGTTTCGGCTGCGCGCTCGCCGGCGGCTTTGCCGGCGGCGCCAGCGTCGGCAGCGTGGGCAGCTCGCCCGCTCCCGCCGCCACGACTACCATGTCCACCCGCCGGTTCATCTGCCGCCCTTCCGGGGTGGCGTTGGAGGCGATCGGGTGGTACTGGCCGTAGCCCGCGGCCGAGAGCCGGTCGGGATCAATGTGGTACTGGTGCAGGAACATCCGCACCAATTCCACCGCCCGCGCCGTCGAGAGCTGCCAGTTGGAGGCGAAGCGCGCGGTGTGGATCGGCACGTTGTCGGTGTGCCCCTCGAAGCGCAGCGCGTTCGGCAGCGGCGCCACTGCGGCGGCGATCTTGGCCAGCATCGGCGCCGCCCCCGGCCGCAGCGCGTCCGATCCGCTGTCGAAAAACCCCGCCTCCTCCAGCCGCACCACCAGCCCCTGCCGCGTCAGCTCCAGCGACAGCTCGTGTTTGGCGATCTCCGCCGCCAGCTCGCCGCTCAGCTTGCGCTTGATCTCCGCCAGCGGCGCCAGGACCTCCGGCGCCGTCACCACCTCCGCCGGCGTCTCTGGCAGCACGTTGACCTGCGGCGCCGCCGGGGTGAACAGCCCCAGTTGGGCGAAGGCCGAGCGGATCGCCTGCTGCAGCGCCATCACCCGCGTTTGCTTGCCCCGCGAGGCGGCGTACATCACCACGAAAAAGGCGAACAGCAGGGTGATGAAATCGGCGTAGGAGATCAACCACCGCTCATGGCTGGCGTGCGGGTGGTCCTGGGTCCGCCGCCGCGCCCGCCGGTTCACGGCCGCGCCTCCGCCCGCGCCGCCTCCGGCCGGCCCTTGGCCGCCTCCGCCGCCGCCGTCTTGCCCGCCTTGGCGTGCGCCGCCTCGCCCAGGTAGCCCGACAGCTTGGACTGCAGCATGCGCGGATTCATCCCCTCCAGGATCCCGATCACGCCCTCCAGCATCAGCTCGCGGTGCAGGTCCTCCTGCCGCCGCCGCAGCCGCAGCTTGCCCGCCATCGGCAGCAGGCACAGGTTGGCCAGCGCCACGCCGTAGATCGTCGCCACGAACGCCACCGCGATCCCGCGCCCCACCTCGTTAATGTTGCTCAGGTGCTGCATCACCTGGATCAGGCCCAGGATCGCCCCGATGATGCCGATCGTCGGCGCGAACCCGCCTGCCGAGTCGAACACCGCGATCACGTGCTGCGCCTGCTCGGTCTGGTTGCCCATCTCCACTTCCAGGTTCTGCTGCAACTCGTTCGCCTGCGTGCCGTCCACCGCCAGCATCAGCGTCTTCTTCAGGAAGGGGTCCTGGATGCTGTCCAGGTCCTTGTCCAGCGCCACGATCCCTTCCTTGCGCGCCTTCTGCGCGAACCCCACGATCTGGTCGATCAGCGCCTGGGTGTCGTTCTCCTTGTAGAAGAAAATCTTCTTGGCTTCCTTGAAGCTGCCCAGCACCACTTCCAGCGGAAACTGCAGCATGATCGCGCCCAGCGTGCCGCCGAAGACGATCAGCGCCGCCGTCGGCTGCAGGATCTGCCCCACGTTGCCGCCGTCGATGATCAGCCCGGCGAGAATGCCGCCGACCGCGATCAGGATGCCGAACGAGCTACTCCGATCCATCGCCGACCTTTCGCTTGGCCTGGTTGGGCAGGAAGATGATCGGCCGCGGTCCGCCTACGCCCGCCGACTGCTCCCGGCGGTACTCGCCGATCCGCCGCAGGATTTCCGCCGGCGCCTCCTCCACCGTCAGCTTCTCGCCGTTGATCAGCGTGATCACGGTGTCGTGCGGCTGCTCGATGCACTTGATCAGGTCGGAGTTCAGGATCAGTTCCTGATGGTTCAATCGCGTGAGGGGGATCATGGTCGAGTCGCGCGTCGCGGCATCGGGCGCGGCGCCGGCAGCTGCGCCGGTTGCGCTCACCTCCGCTTATCGGCCTGTGGCTAGAGGACTTGAAGCCGATTAGGAGAAATTAAGCCCCGCCCCTCCGCCACGGCCCCCGAAATGCATGTTCCCGGCGGGGAGGGTGTTCCTGTTGTCTCTGGCGCTGGCCATGATCGTGCGCGATGCCGAGGCCGACCTGCCCGCCTGCCTGGCGAGCGTCGCCGGCTTGGTGGACGAAGTCGTCATCGCCGACACCGGCTCGCACGACAACACCCGCCAAGTCGCGCGCGGTTTGGGCGCGCGCCTCCTGGAGATTCCCTGGAACGACGACTTCGCCCAGGCCCGCAACCTCGGCCTGGAGGCGGTGCGCAGCGACTGGGTGCTGGTGCTCGACGCCGATGAGCGTCTGCAAACCGGCGGCGCCCAGGCCTGGCAGCGCCAACTGCTGGGTGGCGCCGATGCCTTCCAGGTCACCATCCGTAACTATGTGGATTCCCCCTCCGCCCGCATCTGGGATCGCCCGGCGCAACCCAACGACGGCCGCTGGCCCGAGGCGGCGGACTATCCCGCCTTCGTCGAACACCAGAACGTCCGTC
>JAKAOE010000255.1 GCA_021823305.1 Acidobacteriota bacterium | reverse complement strand
CGATCTAGCGGCGCTTGGGCACCGGCGGACCGCCCATGGACCGGGCTGGGTTGACAGCCCCGGACCGCGCGGCGTAGGCTCTATCCATCGACTGCCGTTGGGTCGAGGGGCGATGGGATGAGCCATGGGCGATAAGCAGGCACTGCTGCCGGGGACGCTGGAGCTGCTGATTTTGCAGGCGCTGCGGGAGGAGAGCCTGCACGGCTACGGGATCGCGCAGCGGCTGAAGGCGCGCTCGCGCGCGGTGCTGGCGGTGGGGGAGAGCTCGCTCTACCCGGCGCTGCAGCGGCTGCTGCGCAAAGGCTGGGTAAGGGCGGCGTGGCGCGAGTCGGAGACCAGGCGGCGGGCGCGCTACTACACGCTGACGGCGCGCGGGCGCGCGGCGCTGGAGGCGGAGCGAACCACCTACGAGCGGATGGCGGGCGCGATCGCGCGGGTGCTGGCGTGGGGACGGTGATGCGGGAGTTGTGGGCTCGGGTGCGGCGGTGGGCGGATTGGCGGCGCGCGGAGCGGGAGTTCGAGGAAGAGGTCGCGGCACACCGCGCGATGAAGCGCGACGAGTTGGCACGGGCGGGCACGCGCGGCGCGGCGCTGGAGCAAGCCACGCAACGGGTGATGGGCAACGAGTTGCTGGCGCGGGAGCGGGCGCGCGAGGCGTGGCTGTGGCCGTGGGTCGAAGCGCTGGGGCAGGGGCTGCGACTGGGGGCGCGGCGGTTGCGCCGCGCGCCGGGGTTCGCCTTGGCGGCGACGGCGACGCTGGCGCTGGGAATCGGCGCGAACACGGCGATCTTCAGCGTGGTGGAGGCGATGCTGCTGCGGCCGCTGCCGTATGCGCAGGCGGACCGCATCGTCGCGTTCAGCCTCGACCGCAACGGCCAGGCGCAACCGAGCTTGACGGTTCCGCAGATCGAGTTTCTGCGCGGGCACGTGCCCGCGGTGGAGGCCACGGCGGGCTATCGCGGGCTGGGGACCGTGGAGTTGGATCATGGCGGGCGGGCGACGTGGGCAAGCGGGCTGCAGGTGACGGCGGGGTTCTTCCGGGTGCTCGGGGCGGCGCCGGAACTGGGGCGAACCGTGCAGTGGGCGGACGAACAGGTTGGCGCTCAACCGACGGTGGTGCTCAGCGACGCACTGTGGAAGAGCGCATTCGGCGGGAGCGCCGGGGTGATTGGGGAGCCGGCGGAGATGAACGGCACGGCATGCCGGATCGTGGGCGTCATGCCGGCGCGGTTCCGGTTCCAGGAGCAACCGTCCGAGTTCTACATGGCAATTCCGCTGGGAAACGGGATGGGCAACCTCGGGCTGAACACCGAGAGCATCGGGCGGCTGCGGGCGGGGGCGACGCTGGCGCAGGCGCGGGCGCAGGCGGCGGCGCTGACGCAGGCGATGCGGCGGGCGGGCTTGTTCAAGGACTGGATGGGCGACGCCCGGATCGGGGTGAGCGGGTACCAGAACCTGCAAACGAGCCCGGTGCGGACCAGCGTGTGGATGCTGTTCGCGGCGGTCGGGCTGCTGCTGCTGATCGCGTGCGCGAACGTGGCCGGGCTGCTGATGGCGCGAGGGCTGGCGCGGCGGCAGGAGATCGCGGTGCGGCGGGCGCTCGGGGCGGGACGCGGGCGGCTCTTTGCACAGTTCTTAGCCGAGGGGCTGGTGCTGGCTGCGGCCGGGGGCGCCGCGGGGGTGGCGCTGGCGGCGGGGCTGATGCAGTGGCTCGCGACGCGGCTGCCATGGGATGTGGCGCCGGCGGGGCCGATGGCGCTGGACGGGCGCGTATTGGGCGTCGCGCTCGCAGCGGTCATAGGGGCAAGCGTCGCGTTCGCGCTGGCCTCGGCGGTGGCCGCGCAGGAGCCGGCGTCCGGGTTGGCGCGGTTCCGGCGGCGCGGCCGCGCGGCGGATGCGCTGGTGCTGGCGGAAGTGGCGCTGACGATGCTGATGCTGGCGGGGGCGGGGCTGCTGGTGCGCAGCTTGCAGAAGCTGGAGGAGGCTCGGCTCGGGTTCGAGCCGGCGGGGCGGATGGTGATACGGACGGAGCTGTCGGCAATCGGACGCATTCAGACTCCGGCCGGGTTTTTGCGGTTTGACGACAGCGTGTTGAAGAAGCTGCGCGCGCTGCCGGGGGTGAACGCGGCGGCGGTCGTCACGCTGCCGCCGCTGATGGGGCAAGCGAATCTGCCGGCGGAGCCGGTGGGGAAAGCGGAGTATCAGGGCGAAGCGGTGGAGTATCGGGCGGCGAGCCCGGCGTACTTTGCCGCGATGGGCATCCCGCAATTGGCGGGCCGCAGCTTGAGCGCGCAGGACACGGCCGCCGCGCCGCTGGTCGTGGAGGTGAGCGCGTCGCTGGCAAAGCGGTGGTTCGGCGGAGCGGCGCAGGCGCTGGGGCGTGAGATTCGGCTCGGGGCGGCGGGGGACAAGGTGTATTGGCCGGCGGCGCTCGCGGCGCCGCGGACGATTGTGGGCGTGGTCGGCGACGTGCGGACGCAAGCGGTGGTGCAGCCAATGCGCATGACTGCGTATGCGCCGATGGCGCAGGGGGCGGGCAGTCCGGCGTATTTTGTCGTGCGGGGGATGCCCGGAGCGGCGGCGATGCGAAGGGCGGTGCTGCGGGTCGACCCCGTCGCGCGCGTGGGCGATGCGGAGACGATGGACGACGTGGTGGGGCAGGTGCTGGCCGAGCCGCGGTTCGAGGCGCAGATGACCGGCGGGTTCGGGTTGACGGCGCTGGCGCTGGCGGCGGTGGGCCTGTACGGGCTGGTGGCGTGCACGGTGGCGGAGCGGCGGCGGGAGATCGGCATCCGCATGGCGCTGGGCGCGAGGCGCGCGCGGGTGGTGCGGGAGGTGGCGGCGCGCGGGCTGGGGCTGGCGTTGGCGGGGATCGCGATCGGCCTGGTGGCGGCGGTGCCGCTGGCGCGGATGGAGGCGAGCTTGTTGTACGCCGTGACGCCGACGAATACGGCGGCGCTGGGCGGGGCGGCGGCGCTGCTGGCGGCGATTGCGGCGACGGCAAGCCTGCTGCCGGCGCTGCGGGCGGCGCGAGTCGATCCAATGGGGACGCTGCGGGAGCAGTAGCGCGGGCGTAGAATGGCCGCAGGAGAGCTATCTTGACCCACGAGGACATGGAGCGGGCGATCGGCTTCCTGCTGGAGAACCAGGCGCGATTTGACGAGCGGCTGACTCGCCTGGAAGGCGTGGTCGAGAAGATGCAGGGCGTGCTGGAATCCATGCAGGGTTCGCTCATGGGCACGATCGGGCTGGTTCACGGTTTGGCGCAGCGGGTGGACACGCTCGCGCAGGGCATGGACACGCTGACGCAGCGCATGGACACGCTGACGCAGCGCGTGGACATGCTGACGCAGCGCGTGGACACGCTGGCGATTCGGGTGGACGAGATCGGCGCCAAGCTGGACGCGTTCATCGTTGTTGTGGAGAAGTACATCACGCGCAACGGCGGCAAGCCGTCGTAAGCCGGAAGGGCGCAGCCGCGCCCGGTCAGTTCGCCTGCGGCTGCTTGTAAATCTCCCCGCCTTTCATGACGAACCGGACGCGGGTAAGGGCGGAGATGTCCTGGAGCGGGTTGCCGTCCACGGCGATGATGTCGGCGTATTTGCCGGGGGTGAGGGAGCCGATGTTGGCCTGATCGCGGAGCAGCTCGGCGGCGTTGATGGTGCCGGCCTGGACGGCCTCGAGCGGCGGCATGCCGTAGTGCACCATGAGCACGAACTCGGTGGCCTGGGTGCCGTGGGGGAAGGGGCCGACGTCGCTGCCCATGGCCATGGGCACGCCGGCCTTGAGCTGGATGCGGAACTGCCGCGCCTTGTAGGCGAGCTCGGCGTACTGGTTGGCGGCGGAGCGGGGATTGGGGGCGTGGTCGGCGAAGTACTTGAAGACGGTGAAGGTGGGGACGGCGAAGATGCGCTTCCGGATCATCAGCCGCATGGTGGCGGGGCTGAGCTGGGTGGCGTGATCGAGCGAGGCGACGCCGGCTTCGGCGCCATAGAGCGTGCCGGGCTCGCCCTGGGCGTGGATGCTGACGAAGGTGCCGAGGCGGGCGGCTTCCTGCACGGCGGCGGCGAGCTGGGCTTCGGTGAACTGATAGGGCGTGGAGAAGACGCCGTGGACGAAGCGGTCGCGGCCGGTCTCGTACATCTTGATGAAGGTCGCGCCGTCCTTGATCTGGCGGCGGATGGTCGCGATGATCTGCAGGCGGCCGTTGACGACGTCGGCGTTGGAGGGGACGTGGAG
>JAKAOE010000254.1 GCA_021823305.1 Acidobacteriota bacterium | reverse complement strand
ATCAACAGATGGCCTTCGGCCAGAATCGCGACCAGCGCCATGCGCACGGCGGCGCTGTTGCTGCGCACCACCTGCCGCAGGGCGGCCTCCACGCGGGCCAACTGCAGCGCGGCGGGGGCTTCGGTTTCCAGGCCCAAATCCTTCATTGCGGCGGCAGCGGGCGACGACCTGATTTTAACATTACGCGGTAGCCCACAGCTCCATAGGCGCGCGCGCCGCGCCGCGGAACTCGTCCTATTGCAGATACGTTGGGGCGGCGCGAGCGGCGACAAAAATGCCCGCCGCGAAGAGGCGGGCATTTTTGCTTGGAGAATAGCTCCGAAGAACCCCGGCAAGAAGGCTGGGAGAACCGCCCACCGTGGGCCAGCCCCGGAAACTATCAATGGGGAGCATCTTACGGGCGCGTCGGGGGGGGTGTCAAGCCCTGCCCGATGGAATCTATTTGCTTTATTTTCTTTGACTTACGGAGGCTCCGGCGAGGTTCTCGCGGAGATGGAGCTGAATCAGGTTCTCCTGCTCCAGGCGATGAAAACGGCGCGGCAGGATGCGATTGAGCAGAATGCGGGCGCCGCCGGTGAGCACACCGAGAACCAAGGCGACACCAATCAGCAATCCGCAGAGCAGGAAGATGCTCAAGATGAGCGCGGGCAACGCTTCGATGCCCACCGGCGTGGGCGGCACCAGGGTGAAGTTGGCTTCATAGCGCACGGTGGCGAGCAGCGGCGCGGCGGCGGCGGCATCGGCGCCGTGCACCAGCGCGATGAGGGAAGCGCTGCGGCGGGCCTGAACGCCGGGCACGGCGGCGAGCGCGGCGAAGTGCGCGGTGGCGATTTGCGGCGTGGGATAGGAGATCACGGCCACGGCGACGTGGTTGGCGTATTCGCCGGTCGCGACTTCGGCGCTGCGGTCAAAGCCGACCAACGCGGGCGGCAGCCAGGAACAGGCGGCGGCGAACGCCAGCGGGCCTTCGGCATAGCGGCGCGAGCCGGGCTGCAACCCTTGCGGGGGCAGTTGATAGGCGACGGTGGGCAGGAGGATGGGGCCGCCGACGGCGGGTTCGAGCGCGCGCGCCATGGGGCGCGCGGCGGCAGTGGCGTACCGCGGCTGGGCGGCGGTGATGAGCATGACCCAGCGGGCGCGGGTGAGCAAAATGCGGCGGCCGCCGGAAGCGGCGAGCACACCGTTGGCCAGCGCCACGGCGTGAAAGCCGGGGTGGCGGAGCAGGGTGAAGGCGCCGTAGGCGCCATCGCTGTCGCCGAAGCGATAGGCGGTGATGGCTACCGTGGCCGCGCCGCGGCTCGCGGTGGCCTGCTGCACCGACCGCAAGCCGAACTCGGCCATGATCGCGGCCTCGGACGGCGGCAGTTGGCCGGCAGGCGAGGCCAGCGCCGGCCGGGCGGCGACATGCCAGCCGGGCAGGAGGGGCAGGCGGCTCTGGGCGGCGGCCAGCGGCAGCAGCGTCAGACAGGCTGCGGCGAGAAGGCTGAAGCTACGCTTCACACGTTTCAGTTTACAGCCGTGTGGGGCGGCGCCGGCTCAGCGGCCGCGGCCGGCGGAGGCCACGGCCACGTTGCCGCCGCCGAGCGAATCCATGTAGCGGCGGATGCCGCGGAACAGGCCCTCGGCCAGGCGCTCGCGGTAGGCCGGATCCTGCAGGCGGCGATCGTCGCGGCGGTTGCTGAGGAAGGAGATTTCGGCCAGCACCGACGGCATGTGGGCACCGATGAGCACCACGAAGGGCGCAGTCTTGACGCCGCGGTTGGGCTCGCCGCTGGCGGCCACCAGGCCGCGCTGCAGGTCGGCGGCGAGTTCGCGCGACTCCTCCATTTTGTCGTTGGTGGCGATGGCGCGCACCATGGAGCGCAAGGCATAAATGGAGCGGCCGCTGCCGGCGTTCTCGCGCGCCGCGACGGCCAGCGCCTGCGCGTCGTTGGTGAAGTTGAGGTAGTAGGTCTCGATGCCACGCGCCTGGGGGTCGGGGCTGGAGTTGGCGTGGATGGAGACGAACAGGTCGGCGCGGGCGCGGTTGGCGATGGCGGTGCGCTGCTCCAGGGGAATGAAGCGGTCGGTGTCGCGGGTGTAGATGACCTGCACGCCGAGGGTGCGCAGCAAGCGGCCCAGGCGGAGCGCGACGTCGAGAACGATGTTCTTTTCCTCCAGGCCGTCGGGGGCGATGGTGCCGGTGTCGCGCCCGCCGTGGCCGGGGTCAATCACCACACGGCGGATGTCGAGGCCGAGGGCGCGGGTGAGCGAGTCGCGGCCGGAGGCCAGCGGAGCGGCGGGCCGGGCCGGGGCGGGCGCGAGCGCCGGCGGCGCGACGGCGGCGGCGGCCGGGCCGCTGACGCCGATCACCAGGCGATCGGGGTTGGGGAAGAGACGGCCGCGGTCGGCGCGCTGGCGGGCGGAGGCGAGCGCGATGACGATGCGGGTGAACCCGGGACGGTTGTAGGCGACCCGCACACTGCGGATGCGGCCGTCGTTGACCGCCAGGCGCGCCTCGCCGGAGTCGCGGGCGCGGGGCGCCCCGAGGTTGCTGACGTCGAAGTAGACCAGGTGGTGGCTGGGGACGGCGCCGCGGCTGAAGTGCACCGCGCGCCGCAGCGACACCACCACGCTGGTGGCATTGGCGTTGCTGAACACCTGCACGCCGCGAATATTGCCGATGCGCACCGCCAGGCGGCGCGGCGCCGCGTGCAACGCGCCGGGAGGCTCGTTGCCGGGCAGCGGCTCGGCGTCCCGGGGCGGCGCGCCGGCGCGGGCGGCGGGCGGCGGGGGCAGCGGCGGGGGTGCGGCGGCCTCACCCACCGCGCCCTCGACCGTCACCAGGTAGGCGGGCTCGGGAACGCGGCGGCCGAGGAGTTCGAGATGCACCACGGGAGCGCGCGGATCGGCGGGATAGCGGCTAAGGAAGTCGCGCAGCCAATAGACGGCGGCGCGCGGCTGATGCAGGTGGAAGATCTCGATCTGCGCCAAGGCGAAGTCGGCGTTGCGGCGATAGGCGGTGAAGGGGGCTTCGCGCAGCAGGGCGAGGAACTGGCGCGCCGCCAGCATGTAGCCCTGATGGTCGCCGAGGTCGCGCGCCATATCCACGTACAGGCTGGCGGCCTGGTAGCGCGCGCTGTCGGCCTCCGGAGCGCGCGGATTGCGCCAGAGGGGAGCGAGCACGGCGACGATGCGTTCGTAGTCGGCGGGACGGCGCGCGGCGACCGGGACGCGGTCGAGCGCCTCGTGCAGGGCGTGAGCGCGGCTGAGGGCGGCGTCGGCGGCGGCAGCGGTCTGCGCCCGCGCCCGCGGCGCCAGCGCGCAACCCCCAATCCATGCGGCAGCCAGTGCCGCAACAGTCAGCCTGCGCCGGAACGAGTGAGACCGGAGCAGCACAGTGCTCTCATTTTGCGGGATGTGGCGGGAACGCGGCAATCAAAAAGCCGCCTCGGGGATTCGCCCGAAGGTGCACGCCTTGGTGCGAGCGAATGGAACGCGGGAACGGGTTGTCCCTGCGATCCGGCTCCAGCCGGGCTGGCGCGATTCGGGGCTTGCCGCGTACCGCGTCAGCGCACGCCGACGGCGCGGCGAATTTTTTCCATGCGGGGGGCGGCGAGAGCGCGGGCTCGGGGGGGCGCGGGGCCAGGAAGTAGAACGCCCGGCGCTCGTGGTCGATGGATACCACGGCGAAATCGTCCACGCCCCATCCCAGGTCGTGGGCCGCCCGGAAGGCCTCGCGCGTCGCCTGACGCCAGCCCTTGAGGTCCTGGGACTGGTGCTCCCTCAGTGCGGTGAGGTCGAAGGGCACCTCGAGCGTCGCGGAGGTGCCTCCCGCTTGCGGCTCGTGGACCTCGCGCGGGATGCGCAGCCCGGCCTCACCCAGGTCGGTCTCGAGGAGGACCTGGCTCGCCTGTTGCCGGGCGAGGTCCTCGTCCTTCGTCGGGTAGCGCCCCTCCATGCGGGACTTCACGTGCTCGGAGTCCAGGAGCCAGGTCACCCGCACTCGGTCCGTCGGGATGCCTCCGGTCTGCTCCGTGTCCATCGCGCCGTAGTAGTGGTGCATGTACCGGTCCGGGTAGGCCCCCAACCTCCGGACGTTGAGGTGAGCGTTCCGGGCGACGAGCGGGTCGAAGGTCCAGCGGACCTTCGGCAGCCCCAAGCGCAGCACCTCGTCCCGCTGGGCCGCCTTCAGGCGGAACCCCACGTGGTGGTTCTGGTAGTCCGGCAGGACCGCGTTCATGTGCGACCAGTAGTACA
>JAKAOE010000253.1 GCA_021823305.1 Acidobacteriota bacterium | reverse complement strand
TTCCGGCCCTGACTCGGTTCACGAGCGCCCGTTGCGCAGGACCCGGCCGTCGCACGGAGCACCGGGGCCACTGCGACAGGATAGCCTCCACCTGCCGCCCGGCGCCGCCTGACGGGACCCGCCCCGATCCGCGGCCCGCGGCCCTCCTCCCGCCGCCGGCCCTATAGTCGGCTGGACATGCCGCCCCTGGCACGCGCCACCGCCTCCCGCTCGAAAGCCGTCAACCCGAGGATGAGGTCCACCCTTACCTCGCCGCCCGTATCTTCCACCGGCAACACAAGGTGCCGCTCCACGAACTCTTCCGGCTTTTCTGGCAACGGTCGCCATCCCGCCTCCGCCAGCCGTGCGAGCAGCGCCGGTACCCCTTCCGGGCCCATCGCCACCGTCACGTCAATATCGCGCGTTACTCTCGGCTCGCCGTAAAGCAGCACCGCCTGCCCGCCCATGACCGCATAGGCCAGTCCCGCTGCGTCCAGCACGCGCGCCAACTTAGTGAGCGCCGCTTGAACCATCGCCCCTACCCGGAGCCGCCATGCGGTGCAATGCCTCGATCCATCGCATCTTCTCCCAGAAGCCCGCCCACGGATCGGCTCGGCGCCATACCCCGAGAGCCTTAGCCTCGTCCACCGCCGCATTGAACCAGCGCAGATTCGCCGTGTAGTCCACCCCACGGTAGATCCGCTGCTCCCGCTCCCACGCCTCCAGTCCCTTGGCATCCCGGATCACCCCTCCAGCATAACGCGGCAACCTGGGGATTCCCGGACCCCCAGCCGGTATCCGTTGCCGGAGGACGCAGCCGGCGCGCCGAGCGGGCCGGGATATGTCTGCACCTACGCCACCGTCCGCGCCGCCGCCGCCGTGGTCAGCGCGAACGTCAGCCATCCCAGCCACCGCACCGCCCGCCGGTTGCGCCAGGGCCCCATCACGCGCGCGTCCCCGGTGAGCAGGAGCAGCAGCAGCACCAGCAGCGGCGCCAGCGCGCCCTGCACCATGCCCGCGCCCACCAGCGCCCGCATCGGGTTCACCCCCAGCAGGTTGATCCCCACCGCCGCCGCCGTCACCGCCGCGATCACCCGGTAGAACTGCCGCGCCTCGTGTGGCCGCGCCGACAGCCCGCTCTTCCACCCCAGCGCCTCGCACACCACGTAGGCCGCGCCCACCGTCATCACCGGCACCGCCAGCATCCCCGCGCCGATCACCCCGGCGGCGAACAGCGCCCCCGCCGCCGGCCCCGCCAGCGGCTGCAGCGCCCGCGCCGCCTCCGCCGCGCTGCTGATCTGCCGCAGCCCCGCCGGATACAGCGTCGCCGCCGCCGCCAGCAGGATGAAGTACATCACCAGACTGGTGAAGAACATCCCCAGCCCCACGTCCCAAGCCGTCGCCTTCAGCTGCGACGCGGTCGTGCCCTTGCGGTCGCTCAGCCGCCGCCGCCCCAGCGACACGTCTTCTTCCACCTCGTGGCTCGCCTGCCAGACGAACAGGTAGGGCGACAGCGACGTGCCGATCATCGCCATCACCATCGCCCAGTACTCCCGCCCGAAGGGTCCGTGCGGCCACAGCGTCGCCCGCACCACCTCGCCCGCCGGCGGATGCGCCAGGATCGCCGCCCCCGCGTACGCCAGCAGCGCCAGCGCCAGCCAGCGGAACACCCGCCGGATCCATGCGTACGATCCAAAGACCTGCAGCGCCAGGATCGCGCCCGCCGCCGCCACGATCACCGCCAGCTCCGGCGCCGGCAGCAGCAGCCGCGCCGCCGCCGCCATGCCGCCCAAATCCGCGCCCGCCTCGATGGTGTTGCCCACCACCAGCAGCCCCGCCACCATCGCCAGCACCCAGCGCGGATAGCGCGCCTTGACCGCCGCCGCCAGCCCCTGTCCCGACACCTGCCCCAGCTTCGCCGCCATGTACACCGCGACCGCCATCAGCGGCAACAGTGCCGGCGCCGCCCACAACACCCCCGTTCCGAAGCGCGCCCCCGCGCTGGCGTACGTGCCGATCGCCGACGGATCGTCGTCCGCCGCGCCCGTGATCACCCCCAGCCCGACCGCGCGCACCGTTCCACCGGGACCGTGCTCGGGCAAATGTGGCAGCGGACGCCGCGCCACCCGGCGCTCCACAAGGACCTGCATGCGAGAGGCTGCAGCTTGAGAACTTCCGCCCCCCCGGCCGGGTTGCTCGCCGCTGCTGCCTTCGCCCCAGGCAAAAAAAGAGCGGGCGCCGCGGCGCCCGCTCTTCCCCCCGCAGTGCGCTCCGCGCTACGGCTGCGGCTGCACCGGGACGATGATGTTGCCACCGCTGTTGTGCACCAGCAGCAACGCCTCCTTGCCCGGCGCCATGGCCCGCAGCTGCCCCTCCAGGCCGCTGACGGTGTTCACCGGGTGCTGGTTGACCTGCTCGATCACGTCCCCGCGCCCGATGCCGGCCAGCATCGCCGGACCGCCCGGGGTCACCGAATCCACCACCAGCCCGTTGACCGAGTCCGGCAGTTGCAGCTGCCCGCGCAGGCTGGGCGTCAGCGGTTCCACCGTCATGCCCAGCTTCGGCGTGCCGCCCGAGCCCGCCGCCGCCGGCGCCGCCGCGCTCCCGGTATTGGCCGCGTCGTAGTTGCCCATGGTGACCGAGAACGACATCGGCTTGCCGTCGCGCATCACGTTGACCTTGGCCATGCTGCCCGGCGCCGCGTCGCCAGTCAGATTCTGCAGGTCGGTGCCGTTTGCCACCTTGTGGCCATTGAAGCGGGTCACGATGTCGTACGGCTTCAGCCCCGCCCGCTGCGCCGGACTGTCGGCGTTCACCTGGTTCACCAGCGCGCCGCGCGTCCCGGCCTCGTTCAGCGAGCTGGCCACGCCCGGCGTCACGTCGGTCACGTCAATGCCCAGGTAGCCGCGGATCACCTTGCCGTGCTCGATGAGCTGCGCCGCCACGGTCTTCACCAGGTTGCTCGGGATCGCGAACCCGATGCCCTCGGAGGCGCCCGAGGTGCTCAGCATCTCGGTGTTGATGCCGATCACGTTGCCCCAGGCGTCCACCAGCGTGCCGCCCTAGTTGCCGGGGTTGATCGCCGCGTCCGTCTGGATGAAGGAACCGCGCGAATCCGGCCCGTCCGACGCCACCCGGCTGCGGTTCACCGCGCTCACGATGCCGCGCGTCACCGAAAAGTCCATGCCCAGCGGATCGCCGATCGCCAGCACCGCTTCGCCCGGCTTCGCCTCGCTGCTGTCGCCGAACGAGGCGCTCTTCAGCCCGCTGGCGTCAATCTTGATCACCGCCAGGTCGCTCGCCTTGTCCCGCCCCACCACCTTGGCGGTGAACCGCCGCTGATCGTGCAGCGTCACCCAGACCTGGGTCGCGCCCTGCACCACGTGGTTGTTGGTGACGATGTAGCCGTCGGGCGAGACGATCACCCCCGTGCCCAGCGCCTCGAACGGCTGCGGCTGCGGCCGCACGTTGAACGGCCCCTGGAACTGGAAAAACTGCTGGAACGGCCCCGGGATCTGCTCCGGACCCATCTCCGTAGCCGCGCGCGGCTTGGTCTGCCCCGCCACGCGGATGTTCACCACCGCCGGCATGATGCGCTCCGCCACCGCCTCGGTCGCCTCGCTCAGCGACACCAGCGGCGCCACCTCGCTGTGGGGCATGGGCGGCAGGTTGCTCACCATCGGGTCGGCGGCCGCTTTCGCCGTCCCCGGCAGCTTGATCATTCCAGTCGAGGCCATCAGCGTCACCGCCAGCGCGATCACGCCCAGGCCGGTCAGCTTGCTGTGCTTCGCCAGGCTTTGGAAAACACTGCGAGCGTTCGAGTTCATAGAGACTCTCCTTTCGGCAAATGCAAATGGATTCGGAATCCCGGCTCAGCCGGCGGCCGGGTCGAGCCTACCGTTTACGTGGTCACCACCAGTACCTCCACCGGCTGCAACACGGGTTGGCAACGCGTCATCGTCCGCAGCCCGATCACCACCCGCCCGTTGGGCGTCAGCATCGGCTGCATCACCACCTGCGGATGGCAGGCCTGCACTCCGGTCGGCGCCCAGGCCAGTACAATCCTTTCGCTCAAGGTCTGCGGCCGCGCCGCCGGCGGCCGCACCGCCGCCGCGCGCACCGCCGGCTTGAGGCTGCGCCGCAGTACTGCCGGCGCCGGGCGCGGCGCCGCCGCCAACCGCAGCGTCGCCGGCCGCGCCGCCGGCAGCTTCGCCGGCTGGGCGGCCAGCGGCGCGAATCGCGCCATCCGCGCCGCCGCCGCCGCCGTCGCC
>JAKAOE010000252.1 GCA_021823305.1 Acidobacteriota bacterium | reverse complement strand
TGAACACGTTCAATCCGCCGCCGAACTCCAGTCCGATCCGGTCAATCAGCGCGTAATTTTCGATCTGCAGGTTGACCAGCATGGTGCCGCGCCCTCCAGCATAACCCGCCCCGAATTTGCCTTTCGGCTATGCTAACGATTAAGAGACCTGCGCACGGCGCGCCCGCATTCGCGGGCTGGTCCGTGGAATGGAGTTCCCTTGAACCTGCTCGCGTTGATCGCACCCGCGGATGCGGTCACCCAGATCATCGCCAACACCGGCGTGGTGGCCAAGATCATCCTGGCCCTTCTGCTGCTGCTGTCGCTGTTCTCCTGGACCATCATCTTCAACAAGTGGTCCGCCTTCAAGCTGCGCCGCCGCCAGACCCGCCGTTTCCTCCGTGCCCTCTACAAGGCCGGCCGGTTGAGCGAGCTGCACGCCGCGACCGAAACCTTCCGTCCCTCGCCCGCGGTCGAGGTCTTCGAGGCCGGCTTTGACGAGCTCGAGCGCCAGCTCCGCCCCGGCGCCGGCCGCAACCTTGCCAGCGTCGAGCGCGCCCTGCGCGCCGAAACCGGTGACCAGATGGCGCTGCTCGAGTCGCGCATGAGCTGGCTCGCCACCATCGCCTCCGCCAGCCCCTTCATCGGCCTCTTCGGCACCGTCTGGGGCATCATGGACGCCTTCTTCGACCTCGGCACTTCCGGCGCCACCACCCTTCGCGCCGTCGCCCCCGGCGTCTCCGAGGCCCTCATCACCACCGCCGCCGGCCTGTTCGCCGCCATCCCCGCCCTCATCGCCTACAACCAGTTCGTCCACCAGATCCGCGACCTCTCCACCGCCACCGATGAGTGCGCGCTCGAGTTCACCAGCCGCGCCGAGGAAGTCGTCTCCGGCGCCGAGCCCGATCGCGCCCCCGACCGCGCGACCACGGTCGCCCGCTAGCTGCCCGCCTCCCTCCAGCGCGGCTCCGGTCTCTCGCTCGCCGAGATCAACGTCACCCCCCTGGTGGACGTCATGCTCGTGCTGCTCGTGATCTTCATGATCACCGTCCCCGTCATCCAGTCCGGCATCCAGGTCCAGGTCCCTCAGACCCACAACACCAAGGCCCTCACCCAGAACCTGCTGGTCGTCTCCGTCACCCGCGGCGACAACGTCTACATCGGCGACAAGATCACCAACCTCCGCACCATCGCCGCCGACCTGCGCAAGCAGATGGCCGGTCGTAAGCAGCAGGCCATCTACGTCCGCGCCGACGAGCACGTCTCCTGGGGCGTGCTCGCCCGCGTCATGGATGCCATCAAAAGCGGCGGCCTCACCAGCGTGGAGATGGTCACACAGCCGTACGATCACTCCTTCGCTCCTCCTGCGTCTAAATAATCAGGAGGGCAAGGAAAGCAGTGAGACGCTGGGCCCAGGATGAGCAATTGCGCCGCACCCGCGGCGGCGCCGGCGGCCTGCTCTGGTCGCTCGGCCTGCACAGCGCCCTCGCCGGCTTTCTGGTCTACGGTGCCTGGCTCGGCCACTTCCTGCCGTTGGGCGGCAAAAACCCCGGCACCGCCGCCCCCGGCGCCATCACCGCCAACCTGGTCAGCAAGGTGCCCGGCGGCGTCATCCCCATGCCCTCGCCCGTGATCGCGCCCACCAAGAACCGCCTCGCCAACGACCTCCGCGCCCGCGGCATCACCCGTCCCCATCACTTTGCCGCCCCCCGCCGCTCTGTCCCGCTGCCTTCCTATTCGCCCGAAAAGATTGCCCGCCAGGAGGCCGAACGCGAACTGCACGCCCTGGCCCGCGCCGACCAGCCCAAAAAGCGCGACAACCGCGTCGCCTACGGCGCCGGCGGACGCGTCTCCTTCCCCGCCACCACCTCCCAGCAGGGCAACGCCGGCAGCGGCGGCATGACCTTCGGCGACGCCAGCTTCGGCAACCTCTATACCGAGTGGGTCAACCATCTCCGCGATCGCCTGCAGTATTACTGGATCCAGCAGCCGCGCGATCCCTCACTCCCCTCCGGTCTGCAGGTCACCGTCAGCATGGTCGTCCTCCGCGATGGCGTGGTCGAGTCCATTCACTATGTCCGCCGCTCCAGCTCGCTCGAAGTCAACCAGATGGGCTATGACACTGTGCAGCAGTTGTCCCAGCACGAGCGTTTCCCCCTGCCCACCGGATATGGCCACAACAGCCTCTCCGTCAGCGTCACTTTTGAATTGACTCACTAAGGAAATTCTAAAATACCGTCCGGTCAGTCGGCTGGTTCGGGTCACTTTGTGCTAAAGTGAGCTTCAGGTGGCGCCGATAGCGCTACTGATGAAATTTACTTTTTCGAGACCCGGCATGCGCCTGCGCTTCCCCCCACGAGCCGCCGTTCTGGCGGTGTTCTGCGGCATTGGAATGCTGCAGGCGTGGGCTGCGCCCGCCTACGTCGCCATGCCGGCGACGCCCGTCGGCCAATCCTCCGCCGCGCGGAGCGTCACCTTCTCCTTCAGTGCCGCCGCCACCGTCGGCGCCGTCGCCACGCTCTACGAAGGCGCCCCCAATCTCGATTTCACCTCCGCCGGCGATACCTGCGTCGGCTCGCACAACAAGAACGCCACCTGCACCGTCTCCGTCGTCTTCACCCCGCGCGCCTTGGGCACGCGCCTCGGCGCGGTCGAGCTGCTCGGCGCCAACAATGCCGTCCTCCAGACCGTTTTCATCAGCGGCGTCGGCACTGGCCCCGGCGTCACCTTCAACGCCGGCGCCATGACCTCCATCGGGACCGGCTTCGGCTATCCCGACGCCCTCGCTTTTGACGGCCACGGCAACCTCTACATCGGCGACTATCCCTCCGGCAATACCACCGGCCGCGTCGTCGAGTTGCCGCTGATCAACGGCGCGCTCAGCACCGCCGACCAAAAGATCGTCGGCTCCGGCCTCAACTATGTCGACGGCCTCGCTTTCGACGGCGCCGGCAACCTCTTCGTCTCCGACTATAACGAGAACGAGGTCATCGAGGTCCCCGCCGCCGGCGGCCCCAACATCGTCCTGTTGCAGAACGCCGGCGCCAACACCAACGTCGTCTACAACCCCGCCGGCCTCACCGTGGACGGCGCCGGCGACCTCTTCATCTGCGACTACGGCAACAATCGCGTCATCGAAATTCCCAATCAAAACGGCACGCTCAACCCCGCCGCCGCCATCTATCTGGGTAGCGGCTTGGCCGCCCCCTCCGGCGTGAAGGTCGATGCCTCCGGCAACCTCATCGTCGCCGATTGGGGCAACGCGCGCATCGTGGAGATACCGAACCAGAACGGCGTGCTCGACTCCGCCGCCCAGGTCACGCTGGTCGGCAACATGCCCGGCATGCCCTCCGACCTCGCGCTCGATCCCGCCGGCGATATCTACGTCACCATGGAGGTGGATAGCGTCGTCGAGGTCATTCCCTACAGCAACGGCGCCTACGATCCCGCCCAGGTCTATTTGCTCGCCCAGAACCAGAACGATCCCGACGCTGTCGCCCTCGACGGCGCCGGCAACGTCTACTTCTGCGACACCTACGACGGCCTCGTCTACCAGCTCCCCATGGGCCCGGCGGCGCAGAACTTCGGCAGCGTCGGCGTCGGCCAGACCAGCGCGCCCCAGACCACCCCGGTCCTCAGCTACGGCAATCAGCCGCTCAGCATCAACTCCGTCCAATTCGCCGCGCTCTTCCCCAACCAGGGCAGCACCTGCGCCGGCAACCTCAACCCCGGCGACCGCTGCGATCTGATCGCCGCCTTCGCGCCCAATAACCTCGGCCCGGTCACCCAGACCGCCACGATCTCCGACGACGCCGTCAACCAGCCGCAGCCTACCCAGTCCGTCACCGAGTCCGGCGCCGGCGTCCAGGGCGCGCAAAACATAACCTTCGCTCCCATCGCCTCGCTTAGCTTCGGCGTCGCGCCTTTCCCCATCGTCGCCACCGGCGGCGGCTCGGGCAATCCGGTCAGCCTGACGCTGCAAAGCGGCCCCGCCACGCTCGCCGGCAATACCCTCACCGTCACCGGCATCGGCTCGATCGTCATCCAGGCCACCCAGGCCGGCAACTCGCTCTACCTGCCCGGCTCCGCCACGCTCACGCTCAACGTCGCCCAGGGCGTGCCCGCCATCACCTGGACGCCTGCGATCCCGGCGACCTTCACCTACGGCCCCACCCTGGCGCCCATCCTCGACGCCTCCACCCCCGTCGCCGGCTCCTGGCAATACAAACTCGGCGGCGCGCCGGTGAATCCCTCCATCATTCCGCCCGTCGGC
>JAKAOE010000251.1 GCA_021823305.1 Acidobacteriota bacterium | reverse complement strand
CGTCGAGCGCCTTCTTCTTTTGCAGGTCGGCGAGCAGGCCGGGGTGGGCGGTGTCGAGGAAGTTGTAGAGCGAGGCCTCGAAGGCGCGGATGCGATCGACCGCGAGGTCGTCGAGGAAGCCGTTGGTGCCGGCGAAGATGGCGATGATCTGCTTTTCCACCGCCAGGGGCGAGTATTGATCCTGCTTGAGCAGCTCGACCAGGCGCTGGCCGCGGTGCAACTGGGCGGCGGTGGCCTTGTCCAGATCGCTGCCGAACTGGGCGAAGGCGGCGAGTGAGCGGTACTGCGCCATGGAGAGGCGGAGCGAGCCCGCCACCTGCTTCATCGCCTTGACCTGGGCGTTGCCGCCGACGCGGCTGACCGAGATGCCGACGTTGATGGCGGGGCGGACGCCGCTGTTGAACAGGTCGCTGTCGAGGAAGATCTGGCCGTCGGTGATGGAGATGACGTTGGTCGGGATGTAGGCGCTGACGTCGCCGGCCTGGGTCTCGATCACCGGCAGCGCGGTGAGCGAGCCGCCGCCGCGCTCGGCGCTGAGCTTGGAGGCGCGCTCCAGCAGGCGGGAGTGGAGATAGAAGACGTCGCCGGGGTAGGCCTCGCGCCCGGGCGGGCGGCGCAACAGCAGCGAGATCTCGCGGTAGGAGGCGGCGTGCTTGGACAAATCGTCGTAGATCGCCAGCGCGTGACGCTTGGAGTCGCGGAAGTACTCGCCCATGGCGCAGCCGGCGTAGGGGGCGAGGTAGAGCATGGGGGCGGGGTCGCTGGCGGTGGCGGCGACCACGATGGTGTACTCCATGGCGCCGTAGCGCTCCAGCGTCGCCACCACCTGGGCCACGGTGGAGCGCTTCTGCCCGATGGCGACGTAAATGCAGATCAGGTCCTTGCCGCGCGAGTTGAGGATGGTGTCAAGCGCCACCGCGGTCTTGCCGGTCTGGCGGTCGCCGATGATCAGCTCGCGCTGCCCGCGGCCGATCGGCACCATGGCGTCGATCGCCTTGAGGCCGGTCTGCATCGGCTCCTTCACCGGGGAGCGGTCGAGCACGCCGGGGGCGATGCGCTCGATGGGGTTGAACTGCTCGGTGGCGATCGGCCCCTTGCCGTCGATCGGCTGGCCCAGCGCGTTGACCACTCGGCCGATGAGCGCGTCGCCCACCGGCACTGACATGATGCGGCGGGTGCGCTTGACCGTGTCGCCCTCGCGGATGCCGGTGTAGTCGCCCAGCATCACGGTGCCCACCTGGTCTTCCTCCAGGTTCATGGCGATGCCGGCGACGTCCTTGGGGAACTCCAGCAGCTCGCCCGCCATGACCTTTTCCAGGCCGTAGACGCGGGCGATGCCGTCGCCGACGGAGAGCACGGTGCCGACCTCGTCCACGGCGAGGACGGCGTCGTAGTTTTCGATTTGCTGCCGCAGCAGCTCGGTGATTTCGTCAGTGCGAAGGATGGCCATGGGCGTTGCTTATGTCCGGTTAAAAGTTGGCGTCAAGCGGTGAGCTGGTGGCGGAGGCGCTGCAGGCGCCCGAGAATGCTGGCGTCGTAGACGTCGTCGCCGACGCGGGCGACAAAGCCGCCGACCAGATCGGGTTGCACGCGGTAGCGGGGTTCGAGCTGGCGGCCGAGGCGGCGGGCCAGCGCCTGCTCCAGCGCGGCGCGCTCGGCGGCCGAAAGCGGGCGCGCGCTGGCGATCTCGGCGCGCACGATGCCGCGGCGCTCGAGCAGCAGTTCCTCGAAGGCGCGTACGATGCCGGGAATGCGGGCCGCGCGCCCGCGTTGCGCGACCACCAGCAGGAAGTTGCGGGTGACGGGGGCGAGTTGGGCGCGTCCGGCCAGCGCCTCCAGCGCGGCGCGCTTGTGCGGCCAGTTGACCGCCGGGCTGGCCAGCACCGTGGCCAGCCCGGTGGGCTCGGCCAGCATCGCCGCCACCTGCTCCAGGTCGCGCGCCAGATCGGCGGCGGCGACGCTGCCGCGCGCCACCAGGTCGGCCAGGGCTTCGGCGTAGCGCTGTTCGATAACTCCCATGCAAATCCCGCCTACTGCGGCCGTCCCTCCGCCAGGCTGGCCAGGCCGGCGCCGACCACGCCTTCATCCTGCTCCGGCGTCAGCCGCTCGCGCAGCCGCTGGGCGGCCAGATCCACCGCCAGCGCGGCCGCCAGCCGCTGCAGCTCCTTTTGCGCCAGCTTGGCCGCGGCTTCGATCTCCATGCGCCCCTGCTGCAGGATGCGCTCGGCGTCGCGCTCGCTCTCGCCCACCAGGCGTTGGTACTCCTCCTCCGCCTCGCGCTCCGCCGCCTGCGTCAGCGCCGCGATCTCGGCCGGCAGGTTGGCGATGCGGGCTTCGGTGGCGCGCAGCCGGGCTTCCGCCTCCTGGTGCGCGCGCTCGGCCTCGCGAATCTGCTCCTGAATCGCCTGGCCGCGGCGGCGCAGCGAAGCCGGCAGGTCCAGCGGCGCGCCCTTGAACAGCATCTTGTAGAGAAACCAGCCCAGCACCAACAGGTTGAGGGTGAACACCCCCCACCAGACGATGTTGCGCAGCTCGGGGCTGTGGGGCAGCCACCAGCTCACGCTGCGCACGTCGGGCGAGGCCTGCAGCCAGAGGGCGAAGAGAAGACTCATGCGCCGGCTCCGGGGGAGACGGCGGGGCGGCGGGCGCCGCCACCGAGCACTTGGGTCATGATCTGGCCGGCGAGGACTTCGGCGCCGGCCTGCAGATTGTGGCGCGCGGTTTCGCTCTGGGCAGCGAGCTGCTGGCGCGCTTCCAGCGCCGTCTGGCCGGACTGGTGGCGCGCCTGCGCCAGGCGTTGCTGGCCGAGGGCGAGCGCCGCCTGGCGGCGGGCTTCGACGTGCTTGTAGTTCTCCACCCGGCGGGCGCGCAGGGCGGCTTCGTAGCCGGCCAGTTTCTGCTCGGCCTGCTCGATCAGGGCGCGCGCCGCGGCGAGGCGGCCGTCAATGCGCTCGGTGCGCTGGCTTAACACCGCCTGCAACGGGCGGTAGAGCACCCGCTTCAGGTAGAAGTGCAACAGCACGAACAAGATGATCGTGGGGATGGCGTCGAACAGTAATTGGCCCAGTTGTTGGAGGACGACTTGCATATCGACGCTGTTCAGATTGGTCGCGGCCCGGGCCTCGGGGACACATCGGGCGTCCGGCTCCGCAGGAGGGCTCTGAAAAGATTGATTCTAATGGAGCCGGCGGAATGGGTCAAGCGCGGGACTTAGCCCACCCGCTCGTCCGGCTGCAGGTGCGCGCCACGGGCAAAATCGGCGCCGGAGACCGCCTTGCGGCTCTCCAGCCGCACCGTCTCCAGCGCCAGGCAGCCTTGGCCGCAGTGGACCTGAAGCGCGGTGCCGGAAATCTCCATTTGGCCCGGCGGCGCGGCAGCCGCGGCTTCCACCGGATGGCAGGCGAGGATGGCGAGCTGCTGGCCGCGGAAGCGGGTGTACAGCCCCGGCCAAGGCTGAAAGCCGCGCCAGCGGTTGTAGATTTCCCGCGCCGGCGCGGTCCAGGCGGCCAACCCGTCCTCGCGGCGCAGGCGGGGCGCGAGCGTGCCCTCCGGCGGCTGCGGGCAGGGCGCGAGGCGGCCGGCTTCGAGGCCGCGCAGGGTGTCGGCCATGAGCTCGGCGGCGAGCGCGGCCAGGCGGGGGGAAAGTTCGAGCGCGGTGGCGCCGGGCGGGATGTCGAGCGCGCTCTGCAGCAGCAGGTCGCCGGTGTCGAGGCCGGCGTTGATGCGCATGGTGGTGACGCCGGTGCGGGTTTCGCCGCGGGCGATGGCCCACTGGATGGGCGCCGCGCCGCGGTAGAGCGGCAGCAGCGAGGCGTGGGCGTTGATGGCGCCGAAGCGGGGCAGCTCGAAGACGTCCGGCGGCAGGAGTTGGCCGAACGCCACCACGGCGAGCGCCTCCGGCGCCTGTTGGCGCAGCCAGGCGACGCCTTCGGCGCCGCCCAGGCGCTTCGGCTGATAGACCGGCAGGCCCAGCGCGGCGGCGGCCAGCTTGACCGGGGGCGGGCGCAGCGCGCCGCCGCGGCCGGCGGGGCGGTCGGGCTGGCAGACCACGGCGGTGAGCTGAAAGCCCGCCCCGCGGGCGAGGGTTGCGAGCGAGGGTACGGCGAAGTCGGGCGTGCCGAGAAAGACGATGCGCACGTGGATTATCATATTCGCGTGGCGCGAATGGTCCATTGCGTGAAGTTCGGGCAGGAACTGCCGGGCCTGGAAGAGCCGCCCTGGCCGGGCGAGCTGGGGCAGCGGATCTACGAAAACGTCTCGG
>JAKAOE010000250.1 GCA_021823305.1 Acidobacteriota bacterium | reverse complement strand
GATGATGTTTTTCGGCATCACTTCTTCGGCCAGCTCGGGCGCGAGCTTCTGGCGGCGCATGCGGTTGCGCAGGGCGACGGCGACGGCGCGCTTGGCGGCGGGCTGGCCGACCACGTGTTTGTCGAGCTCGGCCACGATTTCGCGCGGGGTGAGTTCGTCGAGAGCCGGAGCTTCTTCCCCGGCGGCGGCCGGCAGATACAGAGCCATGACTCTATTGTGCCGCTTGCGGCGGCGCCGCGGGGTCGGACTCGGGACGGGTGGAAGCGAGTTCTTCAATCGTCAGGTCGTGGTTGGTATAGATGCAGATGGAGGCGGCGATGCGCAGCGCCTCTTCCGCGATGGCGCGCGCGGGCAGCTCGGTGTGGCTCAACAGGGCGCGGGCGGCGGCCAGGGCGTAGGGCCCGCCCGAACCGATGGCGCAGACACCGTCGTCAGGCTCGATGACGTCGCCCTGGCCGCTGAGCAGGAAGGTGTCGCTGGCGTCGGAAACCACCAGCAGCGCCTCCAGGTGGCGCAGCGCGCGATCGGTGCGCCACTCCTTGGCCAGTTCCACGGCGGCCCGGCTGAGGTTGCCGTGGAATTGCTCCAGCTTGGTCTCGAAGCGGGCGAACAGCGAAAAGGCGTCGGCGGTCGAGCCGGCGAAGCCGGCCAGCACCTTCTGATTGTAGAGGCGGCGGATCTTGCGGGCGTGATGCTTGATCACCGACTGCCCGAGCGTGACCTGGCCGTCGCCGGCGAGCACCACGCTGCCCCGGGCGCGGACACTGAGCACCGTGGTGGAGCGGATGCGGGAAGTGGTGGAACGGCGGGGGGTTAGACGCGGCATCGCGGAGGCTTCAGTATACCCCGGCAACCCGCCGCGATTTTGCAACGTAGTTAGGAACAGAGGAATCTATTGAGCAGCACGGGAGGAGTAATGAAGGTGGATCTGGATCGCGAGGAACTGGAGACGCTGCGCGGGCACTTGCTGCAAATCGGCCCGGATTATTGCGGCGCCAGCGAGGTGATCCGCGCTTTTCTCTCCGGCCACGGCTACGGCGTCTCGCCGGAGCGGGCGCGCCATGCCGCGCTGGAGTTCGGGCGGCGGGGCTGTTCGCTGGAATCCATCGCCGCGGCCCTGGCCGACGTCAGCGCCAGCAATTGACGGCGGGCGGGGTGGCGCCCCGCCCGCCCGGAGGTCATTCGCCGCTTTCGCGGCGGGCCTTTTTGCGATTGCGCTTGCGGGCGAGAGCTTGCTTGAGGCGCATCTTCTCTCCCGGTTTCAAGTAGAAGGAGTGGCGCTTGACTTCCTTGATGATGTCTTCCTGCTGCACCTTGCGTTTGAAACGGCGCAGGGCGTTTTCCAGCGATTCACCTTCCTGCAGGCGGACTTCAGCCATCGGGCGTCACCTCCCTTCCGGACTACCAGTGTAACCGAGGGCCGGGCTCAGCGCCGCGCCTGCTGCCAGCGGCGGTAGGCCTCGCTGCGCGAGAGTCCATGCGCGCGGGCCCACTGCTTGAGCTGGTCGCGGTCCAGCTCGGCAGGCGGGCTATCCCCGGCCGCCGCCGGCGCGGCGGTGTTGCCGGCGCCGATCACCAGCGTGAACTCGCCGCGGGGCGGATGGACGGCAAAATGCGCGCGGGCGGAAGCCACCGTGCCGCGCAGGAATTCCTCGAACTGCTTGGTGAGTTCGCGCGCCACCACCAGGGGACGCTCGGGCCCGAGCACCGCCTCCAGGTCGGCGAGCGAGGCGGCCAGGCGGTGCGGCGCTTCAAACGCCACCAGCGATCCCGGCCACGCCGACCACGTCTGCAGCCAGCGGCGGCGCTCACCGGCGCGGGCGGGTACGAAACCCAGCAGCGCCACCGGCTCCTCCGCGCCGGCGCCGGCGAGGGCGGCCAGGGCCGCCGATGGCCCGGGCAGGGGCACCACGCGTACGCCGGCGGCGGCGGCGGCGGCCACCAGCCGGGCGCCCGGATCGGAGAGCACGGGCGTGCCCGCGTCTGACAGCAGGGCGACGTCCTCGCCGGCGCGCAGGCGGGCGAGCAAGGCTTCGGCGCGGGCGGCCTCGTTGAGGCGGTGGTAGCTCAGGGTGGGGCGGTGGATGCCGTAGTGCTCGAGCAGCCGGCGGCTGTGACGCGTGTCCTCGCAGGCGATGAGCGCGACCTCGCCCAGGATGCGCGCCGCGCGATGCGTCAGGTCCTCGAGATTGCCGATGGGCGAGGCAACGAGGTAGAGCGTGCCGGGCATGACCGGTGGCGCGCGGCTCTACGGACGCGGCAAACCGGCGGCGCCGTCCATGGCCCGGTTGGCGAGCGCATCGGCGTCGCGATTGCGCTCGCGGCGCACGTGCTCGATGGCGAAACGGCGGAAACCGCGCGCCAGCGCCAGCGCCCGGCGGTGGAGCGGCTCCAGGTTCGGGCTCTTGACCGCGTAGCGCCCCTGGATCTGCCGCACCATGAGCAGGGAGTCGGAGAACACCTGCACCTCGTCGGCGCCGCGGGCGCGGGCATGATCGAGCGCCGCGATCAGGCCGCGATACTCGGCATAGTTGTTGGTTTGCACGCCGAGCGCGCCATGCAGGCGGTCCAGCACCTCGCCCCCCGGGCCGGCGACCACCACGCCGTAGCCGGCGGGGCCGGGGTTGCCGCGCGAGCCGCCGTCCACGTACAGGTGCAGGGTCAAGGCTGGGGGGTAGCGACCGGCTCGGATTCCAGGTAGAGGATGCGGCCGCAGCTTTCGCAGACGAAGAGGCGCTCGGGAGCTGTGCTCATCTCCTGCAGAAACTGCGGGCGGAGACGCACGCGGCAGCCGGCGCAAGCCTCGCGGTCCACCATGGCGAGCGCCTGGCCGCGCATGCGCAGCACCAGGTCGAAGCGGCGCAGCCAGCGCTCGTCCGCCTGGCCGCGCAGGCGGTCGCGCTCGGCGGCCAGTTGCTGGCGCAGGGCGCGGTCGGCGGCGGTGCGCTGCGCCGCGGCGGCGCTCTCCGTCGCCACTTCGGCCTGCTGGCTGGCCAGCTCCTGGTCGGCGGCGGCGGCCCGGCGCTCCAGCGCTTCGGCCTCCTCCATGATCTCCAGCAGCCGCTCCTCGTGTTTGCCGATCTGGGCCTCGGCGAAGGCGATCTCGTCCAGCAGCGCCTTGTACTCCTGGTTGGTCTTGACCTCGCTGGAGTGGCCGCGGATCTTGGTGACCTTCGCGCGCAGGGTCTCGATTTCGCCATCCACCGAACGGCGCTCGCTGGCGTTGCCGGACTGGGCGGCGCGGGCCTGGTCGCGGGCTTTCTGCGCACCCGCCAGTTTCGACTCAATCTCGACCACGCGGCGGGGTAGGGCGGCAATTTCCGCGTCCACCTCGCGCAGGCGCTGCTCGATGGCTTGAATCTCGAGCAAGGTGGCTAGCTGTGGCGGCATTGTTCTGTATTCAGGATAGCGCATCGCGGCCGCGGCGGCTCGTTTCCCGGGAATCAACCCGGAATCCGCCGGCGGCGCGGTACCATAGACGAGGCGCGCGCCGGCGCGCCGGCGGCGATGGACACCTTGCGCGACATCCTGGCCCGGCTGCCGGGGGCGGAGGCGGAGCTCCCGCCGGAGCCCGCGCTGGCGCTGGCCTGGACGCTGGCGGCGGGGCCGGACCTGGCGGCGCGCGCGCGTTGCCTCGGGGTCCAGCACGGCGTGCTGCAGTTGCAGGCCGCCGACGCCGTGGCGGCGCGGCAGATCGCCAGCGTGGCGGCCGAGCTGGGCCGCGCGATGAACCGGATGTTGGGAGGGGAGCGGGTACGGCGGGTGCGGTGCAGCCTATGAACATCGAAGAGACAGCGCAGTTGGCGCAGTTGGACCTGACGCCGGAGGAAAGCGAGCGGCTGGGGCGGGATCTGCGGGCGATTCTGGAGTACGTCGGCCAGCTCAACCGCATGGACACCGCCGGGGTGGAACCCATGGCGCAGGCGATCGTGGCGGCGACGCCGCTGCGCGTGGACCGCGCGTGCGCCGGCTTCACTCCGGAGCAGGCGCTGGCCAACGCGCCCGAGGCGGCGCACGGCATGTTCGCGGTGCCGAAAATCCTGGAGCGCGGCTGATGCCGGACGCCGACCCGCCCGCTCCGCCCGCGTGGGACTCCATCGCCGCATTGCGCGCCGCCATCGCCGAACGGCGGACCACCGCGGCGGCGGCGGCGGAGGCCTGTTTCGCGGCGATCGCGCGCGACGCCGCCGCCGGCGAGCGCAGCGTGCACGCCTATCTCGCCTTGAGCCGCGAACGCGCGCTGGCGCAGGCGGCGCGGGTGGAC
>JAKAOE010000249.1 GCA_021823305.1 Acidobacteriota bacterium | reverse complement strand
CTACGCCGCGCGTCCCGCTTGTGCTCACGCCGGGCCGGGGCCCCAGTGGCCCCAGACCGGCGCTGCGCCTCGCCGGGCCCGCGCCTCCTCGCTTCCCGGGGGCGGGTTTGCTGAAACGCTCGCCTCCTTCGGAATTACGACCACCCCGGAACCCGCGGCGGGTTTCGGGCGCCCCGGTTCGCGGTCTTTCCGCGCCTGCTTTGCCCGCGGGGAAACGGCGCGGGCCCCGCGACTGGGGCAGCTCGGCCTCCACGGCCGCTTCGACGCCACTCTCGGCGCCGGGTGGCGCGGCGCCTTCCACGCCGTTTCGCTCACCGCCGATGCGGCGCTGACCGCCCGCCTCGCCCGCCCGGCCGCGCCGCCGCTGCCGCTCCAGGGCTCGGTTACGCTGCGCTACGCCGGCGGTGCGCTGCGCCTGGCGTCCGCCGAAGTGCGCACGCCGGCCTCGTGGCTGCGGGTCAGCGGCACGATTGACTGGCGCGGGCCCCCGCGCCTTGCCGCCGGTTCGTCTTCGTCTCTGCACATCGCCGCCCGCTCGCGCGACCTGCGCGAGCTCGAAGCGGCCGCCCGCGACGTGGTCCCGGCGCTCACCGGGCGCCCGCTGCCGCGGCTGGCGCTGGCCGGCGCGGGTTCCTTTCACGGGGACGTTACCGGCGCGATCGCCGCGCTCCGCCTCACCGGCCGCCTGCAACTGGCGCCATTCGCGGTCCGCGGCACGTGCTGGCGCTCGCTTGACCTCACCCTCGCCGCCTCGCCGGCGCGCCTCGAGCTGCGCGATCTTCGCCTCGCCGGCGCCGGCGGCGGTGAGGTTTCCGCGCAGGCCACGCTCGGGTTGCGCGGCTGGGCGGCGCCGCCCGCCAGCCCGCTCCGGGCCGCGGTCACCGTGCGCGCGCTGCCGCTGGGCGCGCTGGCGCCGCTCTTCGGGCGCGCGCTACCGGTGGGCGGGTTGCTCTCCGCTCGGGCCGATATCAGCGGCACGCGCGCGCAGCCGCAGGCCCGCGGCACGGCCGCGCTCGCTTCGGGGCGCGTGGTTCTGGCCGGCGTCGTCCAGCCAATCACCGTCGCCACCGCCGCGTTCCAGGTCTCACCTGCCGCGCTCGCCGCCAAGGTTGCGCTAACCTTGCCCGCAGGCGTCGTCACCGCCGCGGGCAGCGTGACGCCCGCCAGCGGCGCCTACCAGGCGCAGGTGGAGGCGCCCCATCTGGAGCTGGCCCAACTGGCCTGGCTGCGCGCCCGCCGTCTGCCGCTCGCCGGCGCGGTCGCCCTGGCCGCCAGCGGGCGGGGCACGCTCGCCGCTCCCGCCGCCAAGCTTTCGCTCACCAGCGCCCGTTTGGCCGCCGGCGGCCAGGCGGTCACCGGAGTCGCCCTCGAGGCGACGCTCGCCGGGCGGCGCATCCGGGCGCGCCTCAGCGCCACCGCGCTCGCCGCCCCGCTGCGCGCCCAAGCCGAGATTGCGCTCACCCCCGGTTTGCCCGCCACGCTCGCGGTGCGCGCTCCCGCGGTTCCGCTGGCGCCGCTGCTGGCCGCCTATGCGCCCGCGCTGGCCGGCCGGATCGAGGGCCGCACCGCGCTTGAGGCCGATCTCCGCGGCCCGCTGCGCAACCTCGCCGCCGCCCAGGCGACCATCACCCTGCCCACGCTGGAGTTGAGCGCCGCGCCGGGGCTGCGTCTTGCCGCCGCCGCGCCGCTGCGCTTCACGCTGGCCTCCGGCGTGCTCAGCTTGGCTCCCGCCGCCCTCACCGGCCCCGATACCCGGCTCACGCTCCAGGCCCGCGTGCCGCTGCGCGCCGGCGCGATGCAGGTCGCGCTGCGCGGCCAGGTCGGCCTGCGCCTGGCGCAGCTCTTCGCCCCCGGCCTGACGCTGGGCGGGGAGGCGGCGCTCGATCTCGCCGTCACCGGTGCGCTCGCCCATCCCGTCTTCGGCGGCCAGATCGAGCTCGCCCACGTCGCCGTCTCCGACCCCAGCTTCCCGCTCGCCTTGGCCAACGGCCATGGCCGGCTGCGCGTCTCCGCCCAGCGCCTCGAGGTCGCCGACTTCGCCGCCGACGCCGGCGGCGGGCACATCACCGTCACCGGCGGGCTGGCGCTGCGGCCGGCATGGCGCTTCGATCTCGGCATCGCCGCCCGCAACCTCGCCCTGCGCTATCCCGCCACCGTGCGCGAGCAGGTGAGCGCCGACCTCAGCTTCCTCGGCACCGCGCGCGCCGCCCGGCTCAGCGGGCGCGCGCAAGTCACCCGCGTCTCCGTGCTGCCGGAGTTCGACTTCACCCGCTTCCTCGGCCAGATCGCCGCCGCCCCCGCCGTCTCCGCCCCCGGCAGCTTTCCGCAGGCGCTCGCGCTCGATGTCGCCGTGACCACGCCCAACCGCATCACCATCACCACCCGCGACTTCAGCCTCGACGCCAACGCCAACGTCACGCTGCGCGGCACCGCGGCCGAGCCGGTGGTGCTGGGCCGCGTGGACCTCGACCGCGGCGACCTCATCTTCAACGGCCAGCGCTACCAGCTCGGCGGCGGCACCCTCGACTTCGCCAACCCCGCCCGCACCGAGCCCACCGTCAACGTCTCCGCCACCACCACCATCAATCAGTACGATCTCCACCTCAACTTCCAGGGCCCGGCCGCCAACTTGCGCACCACCTACACCTCCAACCCGCCACTCCCGCCCGCCGACATCATCAACCTGCTCGCCTTCGGTTCCACCACGGAAGCCTCCGCCGCCAAGCCCCTGCCCGGCAACCTCGGCGCCGAGACCCTGGTGGCTTCCGCCGTCAGCGGACAGATCACCGGCCGCGTGCAGAAGCTGGTCGGCATCTCGCAGCTATCCGTGGACCCGGTCCTGCGCGGGGCGCAGCAGAACGCCGGCGCCCGCATCACCGTGCAGCAGCGCGTCACCGGCAACCTGTTCGTCACCTTCTCCACCGACACCACCGGCACCACGCGCAACGTGGTTGAGATTCAGTACAACCTCACCCCGCGCGTCGCCCTGAGCGCGGTGCGCGATCAGAACGGCGGCTTCGGCGTCAACGCCCGCTTCAAGAAGGTCTGGTAGATAAGCCCGGTCTTAGGAATTAGGAATAGGGCAGCAGCGCCGCGGCCCCTTCGCCGTCGTGAAAAAGCTGCAGCGAGTGGGTCGCCGCGAACGGCATATACAGCTTGGCCAGCGTTATGTCCTGATAGAGCAGCGCTTCGTCGCCCAAGAGCTCGCCCTGCCGGTAGCGCGGGTTGTGCGGATCGCGAATGACGCGCAAGTCGTCGAACGCAATCACATCGTGCTCCCACTCCGGCTTGTGCTTCCGGATCAGCTCCAACTCTTCAGGAGCCGGCGGCCGCCGCCAGTCCCAGCGATTCGCCCTGGAAGCACCCGGTCTCGACAAACGTTTCCAGATGGAACCGCTCCCGCAGCCGCTTCGGCGCGAGGACGGCGATTGTGCTCATGGCCTGACCGCTTGCACGCCGCGTGCCAAACTCTGCAGTCTTGGCTAGAATTGCCGCTAGGGAGTCATTTTGATGCACCGCGCCGCCTGCGTCTTCGCCCTCGCCGCCCTCCTGCCCGCGGCAGCGGCTCGCGCCCAGGCGCCGCCGCTGCAGCTGCTCCGCACCGTGCGTATGACCGGCGTGCATGGCCGCATCGATCACTTCGACGTGGATCCGCTCGGCCACCGCCTCTTCATGTCCGCGCTCGGCAACGATACGCTGGAGGTTTTCAATCTGCGCACGCTGCAGCACCTCCATACCATCCCCGGCCTGAGCGAGCCCCAAGGCGTCACCTTCGTCCCGCCCTCCGACCGCATCTTCATCGCCAACGGCGGCGACGGCGTGGTGCGCATCTACGACGCCGGCTCCTACGCGCCGGCCGGCTCCGTGCGGTTGCCTTCCGATGCCGACGACACCCGCTACGACCCTGCCACCAACCGCGTCTGGGTCGGCTTCGGCGGCCGCGGCCACGCCGGGCTGGCGGCGCTCGACGGGACGACCGGCAAGCTGGTGGAAACCATCCCCCTGCCCGCCCACCCCGAGTCGTTCCAACTGGACCCGGCCGGGCCGCTGATCTACGTGAACATCCCCACCGCCGGCAACATCGTCGCCGTCGTGGATCGCAACACCCGCCGCCGCATCGCCACCTGGACGCTGCACGGCGCGGCATGGAACTTCCCGATGGCGCTCGATGCCACGGCGAATCGCCTCTTCATCGCCTGCCGCCGCCCGGCCGAGGTGCTGGTGCTCGACGCCATCACCGGCCGCATCCTCGCCCGCCTGCCGTGCGT
>JAKAOE010000248.1 GCA_021823305.1 Acidobacteriota bacterium | reverse complement strand
ACCCCTTCATGCAACTCCCGGACAAGTTGATGCCGATGGTGGCGGGCGGAACCGCGGTGGTGGTGCGCACCCAGGGCGATCCCGGCGCGCTGGTGGCGCCGATGCGCGCGGCGGTGCGGCGCCTCGATCCGCGCGAAGGGGTGTATCGCGCCCAGACCATGAGCGGCATGCTCGACGCCTCGGTGGCGCCGCAGCGCGCGACGCTACGGTTGCTGGAAATCTTCGGCGGGCTGGCGCTGCTGCTGGCGGCGATCGGGACCTACGGCGTGATCGCCGGCTTCGTCGGCCGGCACACGCGTGAGATCGGCATCCGCATGGCGCTGGGCGGCGGGAGAGGCGGCATCCTGCGGCTGGTGCTGGGCGGGGCGCTGCGCATCGCGCTGGCGGGGGTGGCCGTCGGCCTGGCGGGCGCGGCGCTGCTGACGCGGGCGATGGCGGGCATGCTCTACGGGGTGAGCGCGGCCGACCCGGCGACCTACGTCGGGGTGGCGGCGGGTCTGGTGGCGGTGGCGCTGGCGGCGGCCTACCTGCCGGCGCGGCGCGCGCTGCGCGTGGACCCGTGCCGGGCCCTGCGGGCGGAGTGACCAGCGCATGGCCGCGCCGGTGCTGGAAGTCGAAAATCTGGTAAAGGTCTACGAGCGGCGCGGGCAGCCGCCGGTGCGGGCGCTGGACGGCGTTTCCTTCGCGGTGCCGCGCGGCGAGATCTTCGGCCTGCTGGGACCGAACGGCGCGGGCAAGACCACGCTGCTCAAGGTGCTCGCGACCCTGCTGCGCCCCTCGAGCGGCACGGCGCGGATCGAGGGCTGCGACGTCACCGTCCGCCCGCTGGAGGCGCGCCGTCGCATCGCCATGGTGCTGCAGGAGACGGCGGGCGAGCTGCTGCTCAGCGTGCGCGACAATCTGCTCACCTTCGCGCGCTTTCACGGCGTGGCCGCCGCGGCGGCGCGGCGGCGCGCCGCGGAGGTGATGGAGAAGTTCCAGATCGCCGCCGAGGCCGAGCGCAAGGTGCAGGACCTGAGCGGCGGGATGCGGCGGCGGGTGCAGGTGGCCAAGATGTTTCTGGCCGACACGGCGGTGCTGTTTCTGGACGAGTTCTCGACCGGCATGGACCCGATCCTGAAGCGCGCGGTGATGGGCTTCTTGCGCGAGGAGGCGGCGCGCGGCCGCACCATCGTGCTGACCACGCAGATCTTGAGCGAGGCCGAGGAGCTGTGCGCCGACATCCTGATCCTGAACCGCGGCCGGCAGGCGGCGCGCGGCGACCTGAACACGCTCAAGCTGCTCTCGGCCGGCGTGGCGGACGTGGCGCTGACCTTCGCCGCGCTGCCGCCGGGCGTGGAGGCGGCGGTGGCCGCGCTGGCGCCGCTGCGCTCGCGCCTGGACGGCAACACGGTTGAGCTCTCGCTCAAGGCGGAGGAGGCGCGGGTGCTGGAGATCGTGGCCGGACTGGCGCGCATGGGGCGGGTGCTGCGCGTCGAGGTGGGCGGCGCCAGCCTGGAAGACGTGTTCGTCGAGCTGCTGCGGGGGCGATGACATGGGACCGTTGGCGGCGATGATCGTGCGCGAGGCCAAGATCCGCGCCACCAACTTCACTTTCCTGTTTTTCGACCTGTTCTATCCCTTGCTCTACCTGCTGGTGTTCGGCGTCGGCATCAACGCCGCGATGGGCTCGCCCGCGCTCGCCGGCGGCGTCGGCTACAACGCCTTCTTTCTGGCCGGCGTGCTCGGGATGGCGAGCATCGGCATCGCCACCAACAGCTCCTGGTCGTTTTTCCTCGATCGCGACAACGGCATCTTCGTGGAGATGCTCACCTACCCGATGCGCCGCTCGGAATACCTGCTCGGCAAGGTGCTCTTCAACCTCGCGGTCGCCGTCGGGCAGGCGGCGCTCACGCTGGCGCTGGGCGCGGCGCTGCTGCGCATCCCGGTGCGCTGGGAGCGGCTGCCGCTGCTGGCGGCGGTGATCGTGGGCGGAGTGGCGGGCTGGTTTTTCTTCTTTTCCGTGTTCGCGCTGCGCATTCGCCGGAACGACATCTTCAACAGCGTGATCAACATCCTGTATTTCGCGCTGATGTTCGCCAGCTCGCTCTTCTACCCGCTGGCGCCGCTGCCGGCCTGGTTCCGGGCCGCCGCGCTGGCCAACCCGCTGACCTGGGAGGTGGACCTGCTGCGCTATGCCTCGATCGGGCTGGGCGCGCCGCGCCAGCTCGGGTGGGAAGCGGGCGCATTCGCCTTCTTCACCGGCGCGGGCTTCCTCGCCGCCGTGCGCAGCCTGCGCGAGCAGGGGTAGCGCGGGTTGTAGCTCATGCCGGTCAAGTCATACGATCGTCACGCCGGAGCCGTCCACGCTGGTGCTGATGGGCACCGCGCTGCTCGGCTTGTTCGGCCTGGCTGTGCGGCGGCGGCGCTCCGGCTGGCTCGGGTAACGCCCGGGACCGAGGGAAGGCCCGGCGAGGCCGCGGTCAGGGCACGGTCCGGAACACCAGCACGCGGCCGGGGCGCCCTGGCGCCGGCGGGACGACAGTGTAAAGCCTGCCGGCGGCGGCGTCGAAGACCAGGTTCTTGGCGCCGGGCGCGGTCGCCACGTCGGCCAGTTGACGGTAGCGGTTCGGGCCGGTCTCCCGATACTCGATCAAATGTCCCGCGCCGCACGGGGCGTAGAGTTTTTTGGTGGCGGGATTGAAGATCAGGTCGTCGATGCCCGCGGCGATCGGCAACGTCCGCAATTCCTTGCCGCTACGGGTGTCGAAGACCACGATCACGCCGCTGCGGCAGCCGACGAAGAGGCGGTGGGTGGCGGGATCATAGGCGACGGCCGAGCCGCCGCGGCCGAGCGTCACCTTCCAGCGGGCCTCGAGGCGGTTGGTGCGGCGGTTGATCACGTCCACTTCGCCTTCGGAGGGGTTGGCGGCGTACAGGCGATTGTCGGTCGGGTCTAAGGTCAACTGTTCCACGGTGCGGCCCGGAAGGCGGATGTCGGCCAGCTTGACGTCGCGATCGGTGTCAATCACGCTCACCATCGAGAACGTCTCGTGCGCGTCGCCGCCGCCGTTGACGACGTAGAGGCGGTGGGTCGCGGGATCGTAGGTGATCGAGTCGGAGTCGCGCTTGAGCGGGATGAATGTCTCGGGCGCGTAGGTCGTGCCGTTGTAGACGCGGACGCCGCCGGCGCCGCCGTCGGTAACGAACAGGCGATTGACGCCGCGGCGGTAGAGTACGGCGTGAGGGATCCCGATGCCGGCGATGGTGTGCAACAGTCTGCCACTGCGCGAATCCAGCACCAGGAGCGCGTGGGCGGTCTCGGCGTCCAGAAACAGGCGGCCGCCGGCGTGGTCCACGCCGAGGTGGTCGAACCGGCCCTGAATCGCGGCCGGGAGCGGGAAAACGGCCATGCGCGCCGGCGCAGCGGCGGCGGCCGGCGTGGGCCCAAGGGCCAAAGCGGCCGCGGCAGCTAAGCCACACAGGAGCAAACGGCAGGTGGTTGTTGGCATAGGTCAGCCTCCGGCGGCAGTTTTCCACAGGCATCCTGAGCAGAAGCTGAAGGCGTCGCCGGAGAGACGCTGACCGGGTGTATTCTTATGCCTGTTTCCTGGAAAAAATGAAAGACGGTGTGACAGAGCCGGTACGCGCGGTGCGGCGGGTGGAGCGCAGCTTGAGTCAACTGCGGCAGGAGAGCAGCCCGCGGAACGTTCACCACTTTCGTACCAGCGTGCGGCGGCTGGAGGCTGTGCTGGAGCTGGCCGGCGACGGCGGTCTGCCGCCCAAGCTGGCCAAAGCGATGCGCAAGCTATGGCGGCGCACCGGCAACGTGCGCGATTACGACGTGCAATTGGGCCTGCTGCGCGAACTGCAACTGGGGCCGGAGCTGCCGGCGAAGCGCGGCCTGCAGCAGTGGCTGGAAGAGCGGCGCGGGCGCCGGCAACACAAGCTGGAACAGGTGCTGGAGCAGGAGGCGGCGCAGGAGCTGAGGCTGAGGCTGCAGCGCCTGCGGCGGGAGTGGCAGGGACGGCCGGCGGGGCTGCCGGCCTCGCCCGCGGCGGAGGCGCTGCGGAGTTATTTCGAGGCGGCGCGGGCGCCGGAGGCGTTGGAGCCGGCGGGGCTGCATGCCTTACGCAAGCGGGCCAAGCAACTGCGCTACATGGCGGAGGTGGAACGCCGCTCGCCGGGAGCGCGTGGGGAGGCGGCTGAGACGGCGCGCGCGGTGGAGAGCGGTCTGCGGCGGCTGCAGGTGGCGCTGGGGGCCTGGCACGACTGGGCTGAGCTCAGCG
>JAKAOE010000247.1 GCA_021823305.1 Acidobacteriota bacterium | reverse complement strand
CCTCGTCTTCGCCTGGCTGGGGCTGGCCTGGGCCGCGCTGGCCGCGGCCGCGCTCAGCCGCTGGTGGCTGCTGCCGGCCACGCTGCTGCTGGCGGCGCTGTTCGTGGCGCACGATCGCGCGCTGCGCGCGCGGCGCCGGGCCGAACGCCTGGCGGACTACTACGGCCGTCTGCTGGCGCGCGGCCAGGACCGCTGGGCCGGCGGCGGCGTCACCGGGGAGGCGTTCTTGCCCGCCGACCACCCCTACGCCGCCGACCTCGATGTGTTCGGCCCGGGCGGCCTGTTCGAGCTGCTCTGCCAGGCGCGCACCGCCATCGGTCAGCGCCGGTTGGCGGACTGGCTGTTGCACTCCGCCCCGCCGGCGGAGGTGCGCCGCCGCCAGGCGCGGGTGGCGGCGCTGCGCGATGACCTCGACCTGCGTGAGCGCATCGCGGCGCTGGGGCACGATCTCCAGGCGCAGCTCGAGCCCGGACGGCTGCGTGCTTGGGCGGAGGAGCCGCCGCGGCTGGGTGCCGCCGCCTGCTGGCTGCTGCCGGTGGCCGGCGCGGCGGTGCTCGCCGGCGTGGTCTACGGCCTGGCCAGCTTGCGCTACGGCTGGACTGCGGCCGCGCTGCTGGCGGCCGTGCTGCTGCTCGCCCGCGGGCGGCGCGCCGCCGCGGCGGCGCTGGCCGGGCGCGGCGCCAACGGGGAGGGGCTCCGCCTGTTCGCCGGCGTGCTGGCGCTGAGCGGCCCGGCGGTGCAGGGCGGCGTGGACGCCGCCGCCGGCGCCGCGGCGCTGCGCCGCCTGGCCACCCTCAGCGATTGGGCGGAAGCCGCCGACAGCCTGATGGGCCAGGCGCTCAGCTTCCTGCTGCTCTACCGCCTGCAGGCCGCCGCCGCGCTCGATGCCTGGCGCCGCCGCTACGGCGCCGCGCTGGCCGCCTGGCTCGACCAGGTGGCCGAGTGCGAGGCGCTGCTTTCGCTCGCCAGCCTCGCCTACGAGCGCCCCGAGGATGTGTTTCCCGAACTGGCCGAGGCCGCCGGCGGCGCCGTCTGGGAGGGTGAGGAGATCGGCCATCCGCTGCTGCCGGTCGCCGCCTGTGTGCGCAACAGCGTGCGCCTTGATGCCTCGACCCGCGTGCTGCTGATCTCCGGCTCCAACATGTCGGGCAAGAGCACCCTGCTGCGCGCGGTCGGAGTCAATACCGTGCTCGCCCAGATGGGCGCGCCGGTGCGCGCCCGCCGCCTGCGCCTCGCCCCCACCGCGCTGGCCACCCGCCTGCGCTCGGCCGACTCGCTGCAGTTGGGGCGCTCCGGCTTTTACGCCGAGATCCTCCGCCTGCGGCAGGTGTTCGAACTGGCGGCGGCCGGCCCGCCGCTGCTGTTCCTGCTCGACGAACTGCTCGAGGGCACCAACTCCCACGATCGCGGCCTGGGCGCCCGCGGCCTGCTGTTCGCGCTGCTGGCGCGGCCCACGCTCGGCCTGGTCACCACCCACGACCTGGCGCTGGCCGCGCTCGCCGCCGAGGAGCCGCGCATCCGCAACGTCCACTTCGAGGATTCGATCCACGACGGCGACATCCGCTTCGACTACCGCCTGCGCCCCGGCGTGGTCTCGACCGGCAACGCTCTGGCGCTGATGCGCCTCGTTGGACTGCAGGTCTAAGCTAGCCCCGCCGCCGCCGCCGCGCCGGGGTTCAGCTCTGCGCCCCGAGCCCGCGCGCCTTGGCTTCGGCGTGGAATTCGCTGCGCCGGCGGCCGTACAAGGTGTAGATCACCAGCCCCACCGCCAGCCAGACCAGGAAACGGATCCAGGTGATCACCGGCAGGGCGAACATCAGCCCGCCGCAAAATACGATCGCCAATATCGGGAACAGCGGCACGAACGGCACGCGGAAGCCGCGCGGCCGCTCCGGCTGCCGCTTGCGCAGCATCAGCACCCCCAGCGCCACCAGCACGAAGGCGAACAGCGTGCCGATGTTGCTCAAATCGGCGGCGCTGCCGATGTCCACCACGCCCGCCGGAATCCCCACCACTAGGCCGGCGATCCAGCTCGACCAGTGCGGCGTCTTGAAGCGCGGATGCACTTTGGAAAAGACGCCCGGCAGCAGCCGGTCGCGCGACATGGCGAACCAGATGCGCGTCTGCCCGTACTGGAACACCAGCAGCGAGCTCAGCATCCCCATCAGCGCCCCCACCACCACCGTGAACTGCACCCAGCGGTTGGCCGCCAGCGTGCGCAGCGCGTAGGCCACCGGCGCGTCCGCCGCCGGGCCGCTGAGGAAGGTGGTGTACTTCATCATCCCCAGCAGCACCACCGCCACCCCGACGTAGAGCACGCTGCAGACGATGAGCGAGGCGATGATGCCGAAGGGGATGTCGCGCTGCGGGTTGATCGCCTCCTCCGAGGCGGTGGAGACCGAGTCGAACCCGATGTAGGTGAAGAAGACGATGGCGCCGCCGGTGACGATGCCGGCGAAGCCCGAGGGCGCGAACGGCTTCCAGTTGGCGGGGTGAATCAGCATCGCCCCCGCGGCGATGAAGATCAGGATCGCGCCGATCTTGACGATCACCATGATGTTGTTGGTTTCCGCCGATTCGCGCACCCCGCGCACCAGCAGCACCGTGAGCAGCATCACCACCAGAAACCCGGGCAGGTTGAACCAGGCGCCGGTGCGCACGCCGTTCTGCCAGATGGGCTCGCTCAGCTTCTGCGGCAGCGTGATTCCCACCTGTGCCAGCAGGCTGGTGAAGTAGCCGGAAAAGCCCACCGCCACCGCCACGTTGCTCACCGCGTACTCCAGGATCAGGTCCCAGCCGATGATCCAGGCGACGATCTCGCCCAGGGTGGCGTAGCTGTAGGTGTAGGCCGAGCCTGCGATCGGGATCATCGAGGCCAGCTCGGCGTAGCACAGCCCGGCGAAGCTGCAGGCGATCGCCACCAGGATGAACGAGATCGCGATCGAGGGCCCGGCCGGCGGGCGCCCGTGCAGCATCGCGGTGGACAGGTTGCCGTGCTGGATCAGGCTGGTGACGATGTCCAGAATCTGGGCGTGCAGCAGCGAGGGCACGGCGTAGTGCTCGCCCGCCGCGGCGGTGCCGGTGAGCACGAAGATGCCCGAGCCGATGATCGCGCCGATGCCCAGCGCGGTCAGGCTCCAGGGCCCGAGCGACTTCTTCAGCCGGTGGCCGGGCTCCTCGGAGTCGGCGATCAGCTTGTCGATGGATTTGGTTTGCCAGAGTTGGGAGGGCATGGGCGCTTGTTGCCTAGGCTAGCACCGCGCCGCCGTTGACGCTCATCACCGAGCCGGTCATGAAGTTGGCCCAGGGCGTGCACAGGAACAGGATGCAGCCGGCGATCTCCTCCGGCGTGCCGGCGCGGCCCAGCGGGATCGCGCCGAAGACCCGCTCCGGGTGCGCGGCGAAGGCGGGACGCGACATGTCGCTCTCCACCCAGCCCGGCGCCACGCTGTTCACCAGGATGCCCTCGCGCGCCAGTTCCGGCCCCAGCCCGCGCACCAGCCCGATCACGCCCGCCTTGGCCGCGCCATAGTGCGCATGCCAGGCCTCGCCGCGCTGTCCGGCGGTCGAGCTTACCGCGACGATGCGGCCGCGGGGGGCCTGCGCGTCCGCGCCCGGCGGCCGCGGCTGGCGCTGCATCTGCGCCGCCGCCGCCCGCGCCAGGCTGTAGGCGCCGGTGAGGTTGCAGGCGATGGTCTCCTCCCACGCCGCCGGCGTCAGCTCCGCCAGTGGCAGGTCGCCGGCGTTCCAGATGCCGGCGTTGGCGACCGCGATATCCAGCCGCCCAAAACGCTCCACCGCGTGCCGCACCAGCGCCTCGCCCGCCTCCGGCCGGCGCGCATCGGCGGCGATCGCCGCCACGCGGCTGGGGTCGGGGCAGGCGGCGATCAGCGCCTCCGCCGCGTCGCGCCGGCGCTGGTAGCTGAACGCCACCCGCGCCCCCGCCTGCGCCAGCAGCTTCACCGTCGCCGCGCCGATGCCGCGCGAGCCCCCGCTCACCGCCGCCACCTGGCCCTCGAGCGTGATCTCCAGGCTCATCGCCGCACCGCCGCGGCGATCCTGCGCATCAGTTCGGCGTTGGTCATGCCGCCGTTCCAGCCGTGCGGCTTCTCCGGCCGGCCGTAGACGAAGGTGCCGGCGTAGTGCGGGTTCCGGGTGGATTGCATGAAGTGCTGCAGGCCATACACGCCCAGGTTGAGATAGAAGCTGTCCATGTCGCCCACGTAGACGTGGATCTTGCCGATCAGTTGCGGGCCCAGCGTGGCCCA
>JAKAOE010000246.1 GCA_021823305.1 Acidobacteriota bacterium | reverse complement strand
CGCCAGGATCAGCTTGTTGATGCGTTCGTCGGTGGCGCGGAAACGCTCCTCGTTGGCGGCCTGGAGGGCGCGCAGCTCGATCTGCGACTGCGCCAGCCGGTCCACCACGCCGACAAGCTGCGCCAGGGCCACCTCGAGTTGCAGGTGGCGCTCCTCGATCAACAGCATCCGCTCGTCAAATTGCCGTATGCGCGCGTCGTGCTCGGCGGCGTTTTTCAGCAAAAGCTCGATCGTGCGCTCCGCTCACCGCAAGTCTAGCAAACGTGCTAGGCTCTCGGCATGCGGCGGTGGCTGTTGCCCATCCTGTTGCTGGCCGCGCTGCCGCTGGCGGCGTCGCCCTCGCACGGTCCCAAACACGGTTATTTGATCATCAGCGGCGGGATGGATTACCACCTGGACATTCCGCGCTTCATCCGCATGGCGGGCGGGCGCGAGCGGGCGCGCATCGTGGTGATCCCCACCGCCGACGTCACGCGCCCGGAGACGCCAGCCCAGTTGGCGCGCTTTTGCACCCAGTCGTTGTCCGGCAAGGGCTTCCCCACGGCGACGTTCGCCGGCACGCACTGCACCGTGCTCCACACCACCCGCCGCGCCGTGGCCAACTCGCGGGCGTTTGCCGCGCCGCTCGCGCGCGCCACCGGGGTCTGGCTGATCGGCGGGCGGCAGTGGCGCCTGGCGGACGCCTACAACGGAACGCGCACGCTGCGCGCCATCTTCGCGCTGCTCGCCCGCGGCGGCGTGGTGGGGGGCGGCTCGGCCGGCGCCAGCATCCAGGCATCCTTCATGGTGCGCGGTTCGGAGCATCCCAACGACAATCGCATCATGATGGCGCCCGGCCACGAGACCGGATTCGGGTTGTTCACCAACGTCGCGATTGATCAACACGTGGACGCCCGCCACCGCGAAAACGACCTGGCGGTGGTGATGCGGGCTCATCCCGGCATGCTCGGGCTGGGGCTCGATCAGGGCACCTCGATCACCGTCCACGGCGACGAATTGATCGTCAACGGACCCGGGCGCGTCGCCGTCTGGGATCACAAGAATCACGGCGGGCTGGGCTACTACTATCTGCGTACCGGCGACCGCCTCAATACCGCGACCTGGGTGCCGCATTACGCGCACCACACGGCCGGCTCGCAATAACGCCATGCGTTGGACCGTCGTGGGGGCCGGGCGAGCCGGCAGCGCCATTGCCGCATGGCTGGCCGAGACCGCGCCGGAGCGGCTGCAGCTCATCCGCCACGGGCAGGTTGCCGCCTGGCGCGAGCGCCTGGCGGGCGAACCACCCGGCGGGCTCATCCTGGCCGTCCCCGACGATGCTTTGGCGGCGGTGGCTCGCGACCTGGCCGCCTGCCGGCCCGAGTGGCGCCGCTGGATCATCCTGCATCTCAGCGGCGCGCGGCAGGCGGCGGTGCTTGCGCCCTTCCGGCGCCGCGGCGCCGCCATCGGTGCGATGCACCCGATGATGACGTTCCCGCGGCTGCCGACGCCAACCCCACAGAAGCGAGGCCAACCGCCGGCGGCGCCCAGCCCGCAAGGCGTTGTCTTCACGATCGAAGGCGACGCCCGAGCCCGCCATAGCGCGTGGCGGCTGGTGGAGATCTGGGGAGGGAGGAAGTTGGCACTCAACGCAAGAGCCAAATCCGCCTTCCACTTGGCCGCCACCTTGGTGGGGCCGGGCGCGGTGGCGCAGATGGCGACTGCGGAGGCAATTCTTCGACACTACGGCTTGCGCGGGGAAAAATTGGCCCAAGCGCGGTCGGGCCTGGTGCGTCTGCTGCAAGCGACGGCCGCCAACCTGGACGCCATGCCGACGGCGGCGGCTTGGACAGGGCCGATCGCGCGCGGGGATAAAGCCACGCAGGCCTTGCACTTACGGCTCCTGCCACCGGCGCTGCGCCGGCTCTACCGGGCGCTGGCCCAAGCCCCCAAACCCAGGTAGTTCCACCCTGAATTTTTCCTAGACATCGGCCCCATCAGCCGGATACCATCAGCCCGCGCCCGTAGTTGTCGTCGCCGACCAGCTCATGGTTTCCCCGGCCGCATCTGCCCGCAGCGTCTTGTCCAACCGGGTCTCGCCCGGGCGCATCCCCCGTCTTTGCATCGCCTTGCAGGCGCCGACGGTGGACGAGTTGCTGCAGCGCGCCGAGCGCGCCGCGCGCGAGGAGTCGCTGCTCGAGCTCCGCCTCGATGCACTCAAGCAGCCCACCGCGGCGATTCAGCCGCTGCGGGAGTTTTTGCGCTCCTCGCCGCAGACGCTGGTCATCGCCACCTGCCGCAAGTCCACCTATGGCGGCGGCTTCAAGGGGTCCACCGAGGCGGAGTGGGCGGTGCTCAAGCACGCCGCCGGCGCCGGGTGCGCGCTGATTGACCTCGAGCTGCAAAGCGCCGAGCGCCTGCCGGCCAGCGCACTGGCCGACCTGCGGCAGCAGACCAACCTGATCGTCTCTTACCACGACTACAAGACCACGCCGGCGCTGGGCCCGCTGCTGGCGCGCCTGGAGGCCATCCCCGCCGACCTGTACAAGCTCATCCCCACCGCCAACACCTGGCGGCAAAACGTGGAGATGCTGCGCTTTCTCGACGCCTACACCGGGGCGACGCCGCTGATCGCCTTCTGCATGGGCGAGTTCGGCCTGCTCAGCCGGATTCTGAGCACCCGCGCCGGCGGCGCCATCACCTACGCCACGCTGGATCCGGAGGAGGCGACCGCGGCCGGGCAACCCACGCTGGCCGAGTTGCGCCATCGTTACCGGGTTGAGGCGCTGAACAAGGCGACGCGCATCTACGGCGTGCTGGGCTATCCGCTGACGCACTCGCTGTCGCCGCTGATGCACAACGCCGCCTACCGGCGGCTGGGCATGAACGCGGTCTACGTGCCGCTGCCGACCAAGCGGCCGGCGGAGGTGCTGGACTACGCCGACGACATCCCGCTGAGCGGCCTGAGCGTCACCCATCCTTACAAGAGCGCCTTCCTCGACCGGTTGGAGCGGATCGATCCGCTGGGCAAGCTGGTGGGGGCGATCAACACCGTGGTGCGCAGCCAGGGCAAATTCTACGGTTACAACACCGACATCGCGGGCGTGGTCGAGCCGCTGTCGCAGGCGCTGCCGCTGCGCGGCGCCCGGATCCTGGTGCTGGGCGCCGGCGGGGCGGCGCGTGCGGCGGTGTTCGGGCTGCGCGGCAACGGGGCGCAGGTGTTCATCCACAACCGCACGCGCGAGCACGCGCAGAAGCTGGCGGCGGAGGCGCGCGCCAAGGTGGTGTCGCGGGCGGAGCTGAAAAAGTTGAGCTTCCAGGCGATCGTGCACGCCACACCGGTGGGACAATATCCTAAGATTGGAGAATCGCCGCTGGAGCCGGACGAGATCCAGGCGCCGGTGGTTTTCGATTTGGTGTACAACCCGCTGGAGACCGAGCTGCTGCGCCGCGCCCGCGAACGGGGCGCGCGCGTGATCCACGGCTTCGAGATGCTGGCGCTGCAAGGCGCGCGCCAGTTCGAGCTCTGGACCGGCAAGCCGGCGCCGCTCGACGACATGCGGCGGGAGCTGTACACCGCGCTCACCGCCCAACCCTGACGTGCCGCCGCCTTGATCCCCTTTCTCCTGCTCCTCGCTTTCGGATCGGTCGCCCTGGCGGCGGTGCTGCGCGCCGGGCGGCATCACGGCGAACTGGACGGCGCCAAGCTGGCGCGCGACATCGGCTTCGCGGTGCTCGCGCTCTACGTGATCATCGAGGGATCGCGCTTCTGGATCGGCTACGCCTGGTGGAAGGAGATGGGCCAGGCGGGCACCTTCTGGCAGTTCCTGCGCATCCGCTGGCTGCCGCAAACGGCGCTGGCGCTGGCGGCGGCGGGGCTGATGATGGCGGCCTTCGGCCTGGGGCGGCGGCTGTCGCCCTCGCCGCTGGCGCGCACCCGGCTGTTCGGCGGGGTGGGGTACCTGGCGGCGGCGCTGCTCGGGGTGTTCGTCTCGGTCAACATCATCGACCCCTGGACGATCGCGCTCTACCTGGGCGCGCACGACACCGGCGTCTACACCGATCCCATCTTCCACAAGGATCTGGCCTTCTACTTCTTCCGCCTGCCGTTCTACCAGATGGCGTTCGACTGGATCGGCGGGCTGGCGGTGGCGGGGGTGGTGCTGGCGGGGGCGGCGGTGGTGGCGGGCTCGTCGTTCGAGCGCATGCAGGAGGTGCGCGAGCGGGTGCTGGCGCAGATGCAGGGCGTGGGCACGGGCCGCGGCTACGCCGGGGGCTCGAGCACCACGATGCCAGCGCGGCATCG
>JAKAOE010000245.1 GCA_021823305.1 Acidobacteriota bacterium | reverse complement strand
AGGGGCCTACATTCTTTCGTCGGTGCGGACACCGGTCGGGCGGGCGTTCAAAGGCGGGCTGCGCGCGACGCGGCCGGACGAGATGGCGGCGACCGCGTTGCGGGCAGCACTGGTACGGGCGGGCGTGGAAGGGCGCGAAATCGAGGACGTGATCCTGGGGTGCGCGATGCCGGAAGCGGAGCAGGGACTCAACGTGGCGCGGATCGCGGCGCTGCGGGCGGAACTGCCGGACGAGGTTTCGGCGGTGACGGTGAACCGGTTCTGCGCCTCGGGCCTGGAGGCGATCGCGATCGCCAGCCAGCGGGTGGAGGCGGGCGGCGCGGAGGCGATCCTGGCGGGCGGGACGGAGAGCATGAGCATGGTGCCGATCGTCGGCAACAAGCCCAGCGCGAACCCGTGGTTGATGGACCACCGCCCGGAGGCCTACCTCAGCATGGGGCTCACGGCGGAACGGGTGGCAAAAGCGTGCGCCATCGGCCGGGAGGAGGCGGACGCATTCGCACTGGAAAGCCACCGGAAGGCAATCGCGGCGCAGGACGCGGGCCGATTCACGGACGAGATCGAGCCCGTGACGACACGCGTTCCGGACGGCGACGGCGGGTGGCGCGAGCAGGTGATCCGCCAGGATGAAGGGCCGCGGCGCGACACCTCGGCCGCGGCGCTGGCGGCGCTGGCGCCGGTGTTTCACACGCACGGCAGCGTGACCGCAGGCAACTCCTCACAGGCAAGCGATGGCGCGGCGGCGGCGGTGATCGCCTCGGAGCGGTTCGTGCAGGCGCGCAAACTGGCGCCGCGCGCGCGGCTGGCCTCCTACGCGACGGTGGGCACCGATCCAGCGCTGATGGGACTGGGGCCGGTGGGCGCGATTCCGAAGGCCCTGCGGCGGGCGGGCGTGAAGCTGGAGGAGATTGATGTGATCGAGCTGAACGAGGCGTTCGCGGCACAGGCGCTGGCGGTCATCCGGGAGGCACACCTGGATGCAGGGCGCGTGAACGTCAACGGCGGCGCGATCGCGCTGGGGCATCCGCTGGGCTGCACCGGAGCCAAACTGCTGGCGACGCTGCTGGCGGAGTTGGAGCGGCGGCGGGCACGATGGGGGCTGATCACCATGTGCGTGGGCGGTGGGCAGGGAGCGGCGGCGGTGGTGGAGAGCTTATGGCGATGACGATGACGGAGGCAAAGGGCGGCGCCGGCGGATCGTTCCTGCTGGGCGCACCGGGAGCGACACTGGCACCGGCAGGCTTCAACGAGCAACAGCAACTGATCGCGCAGACCGCGGAGCGATTTGCCCAGGAGGAGGTGCTGCCGGCGGCCGAGGCGATCGAGCAACCGGACTATGCGCGCCTGCGCGGCCTGCTGCGGGCGGCGGGGGCGCTAGGACTGACCGGGGTGGACGTGCCGGAGGCGTACGGCGGGCTGGGCATGGACTTCGCCGCTTCGGCGATCGTGGCCGATCATCTGGCGGTCCTGGGGTCGTTTTCGGTGGCGTTCGGGGCGCACGCCGGCATCGGCACCCTGCCGCTGGCGCTGTTCGGCAACGAGGAGCAGAAACGGAAGTACCTGCCGCGGCTGGCATCGGCGGAGTGGGTGGGCGCGTACGCGCTGAGCGAGGCGGGCTCCGGCTCGGACGCGCTCGCGATGCGCACGCAGGCGCGGCCGAGCGAAGACGGCAGCGTCTTCGTGCTGAACGGGGAAAAGATGTGGATCAGCAACGCCGGGATCGCCGACCTGTTCACCGTCTTCGCCCGCACCGGCGAGAGCGTGAGCGCGTTCCTGGTGGAGGCGACCACGCCCGGGGTGGAAACCGGCCCGGAGGAGCATAAGATGGGCCTGCTGGGATCCTCCACCCGGGCGCTGCGACTGCAGGAGGCGCGTGTGCCGAGCGCCAATGTGCTGGGCGGCGTGGGCGAGGGCGCGCACATCGCCTTCCGCATCCTCAACGTCGGCCGGTTCAAGCTGGGGGCGGCCTGCATCGGCGGGGCGAGGAACAGCCTGCGCGACGCGATTGCCTATGCCCGCCAGCGGCGCGCCTTCGGGCGCCCGATCGCGGATTTCGAGTTGATCCGCCAGCAGATCGGCGCGATGGCGCTGCATCTCCATGCGGCGGAAGCGGCGGTGTACCGCGTGGCGCAACTGCTGGACGACGGCCACAGCCTCGAGGAGTACGCAATCGAATGCGCGATCGTGAAAGTGCATGCGAGCGAGATGCTGGACCGCGTGGTGGACGCCGCGGTGCAAATCCACGGCGGCAACGGCTTCGTGCGGGGCAATCCGGCGGAACGCGCCTACCGCGACGCACGCGTGAACCGCATCTTCGAGGGCACCAACGAGATCAACCGGCTGCTGATCAGCGGCACGATTCTCCGCCGGGCACAGCAGGGACGGCTGGCGCTGGCGGCCGCGGTCGAGCGCACGCAGGCGGAGCTGCTGGGCGCGCCGGCCGCGGCCAGCCCGGCGGAACAGGCGCGGAAGGCGGCGCTGCTGGTGGCGGGCGCCGCTTACCGGCGGCACGGGGCGGCACTGGAAGAAAAGCAGACCATTCTGGCGGCTGTGGCCGACCTGGCGATCGCCACGTTCGTGTTGCAGGCGGTGGAAGCGCGGCAGCCCGAGGGCGCGTTTACGGCGGCGATCGCCGAGGCAACGCTGGACGCAGCGGAGGTGACCGCGCGGCGGGCGCTGTGCGCGCTCAGTGAAGGCGACGAGCTGCGGACGCAATTGGCCTGGCTGCGGCGGCGGCTGCGCCGGGACCCGGTGAATTTGCACCGTCTGCAACTCGAGATCGGCGGACAGCAGGTGGAAGCGGGGCACTACACTACGTAACCGCCGCCGGCGCAACGGGCCGACGGCGCAATTGCTCCTGGTACACGGCGCGGCCATCAGGGTACTGCGGCACGTTGCCGCGCGCCAGAGCCAGGCGGCGCAGCAGGCTGGGCTCAAGGTCCAAGCCGAGGCACTGCCGTGCAAGTTCGACAGCGCGCGCCGCGTAGGCGAGGATCTGCGCCGCTTCGATGCCGGAAATGTCGTCGAAGAACCAGCCGCAACTGGTGTACATGAACATGGCGTAGCGCTGCATTTCCAGGAGGTTCCAGAGTAGTTCCCGCTCCTGCGGCGCAAGCTCGCGCCGGGCGTGATGGCGCAGAAAGCGCGTCTCGGACGCGGGCGAACGGTCGAGCAGGACATCAATGTAATCGTTGCGGGCGGCCCAGGGGTTCCACAGCATCTTGGCGGCGGCCTGCTGGAAGGCCGGCGCCAGGTGGTCGCGCAGCCAGTCCAGGGCAGAACGGAGCGGCGCGCGCCATGCCTGGTGCCACATCGGAAAGCCGCCGGAGTTGCAGCCGCAGTCCGCCCGCCAGCGTTCGACGCCATGGACGCAGCTCCAGGAAGAATTGTCGACGATCTCGACTTCGCGCACCGGCGGATGCGTAGCCAGAAAAGCGCGGTAGTTGGTCACCAGCGCCTCGGGGCGTTCGTCGAGAAAGCGCAACGCCGCGGCCAGCGCCATTTCCCCGAAACGGTGATGGTGGCCGTAGCTCTCGCCATCGGTGGCGATGCTGACCAGTTGGGCCTCGCGGCGGCGAGCATCGAAGGCCTCGGCGAGGCGCGCGCCGAAAGCGCGGCCGTCGTTGAGCAAGCCCTCAAACGCAACCGACTGGGAAACGCCGGCGTCGTAGAAGAACACGGTAATGTGGCGCTCCGAGGGGAGGCGGACCTGATACGCGAAGTGCGGGTCCACACGGCCGCCGGATACGTCCTGCCAACGGGAGCCGCCGAAACGGCGGACGCGGCGCGCCTGGCGCGGCGCCAGAATGGTGAAGCGGATGCCGGCAGCGGCCAGGTCCTCCAAACTGTCGAGATCCACCGCGGTTTCCGGAAGCCACATGCCCTCGGGTTCGCGGCCGAAGCGGTGGGCGAAATCGCGGCTGCCCCAGATCACCTGCGTAGCGCGGTCGCGGGGATGGGCCAGCGGCAAGATCATGTGGTTATAGGCCTGCGCCATGGCGTTATGCGCGAGGCGATCGGCGGCGATCACGGCGGCGTAGACGTCCGGCGCCGCAAGCTCGAGCCAGGTGAGCAGCGTGGGGCCGAAGTCGAAGCTGATGCGGGAATAGTTATTCGACGTGGCGAGCGGATTGCCGGCGTTGTCGAGGATGCGGGCGGCGGCGTTGGGGCGATAGCACTCGGCGGCGATCCGCTCATTCCAGTCGTGGTAGGGGGCGGCAGAGGGCTGGCGCTCGATGGTGCCCAGCCAGGGGTTTTCGCGCGGCGGCTGGTAGATCGGAAGAGCG
>JAKAOE010000244.1 GCA_021823305.1 Acidobacteriota bacterium | reverse complement strand
CCACAGCGTCAGGCGCTGCTGGGCCAGCGAGCCGGCGACGCGCTGGCTCATGCTCTGCACGTCGTAGAGCGGCTCGTCGGGATCAATCGCCTGAATCGCCGCCTTGGCCTCGCCCGCCAACGCCAGCGGATCGCCGCCCCGGACGCGCAGCGCGAAGTACGCATCGGCCTGGTCGCCGGCTTGCACCTGTGGCACGAACAACTCGGGCAGCGTGTCGCGGCTGTCCAGACCGTAATCCTTGACGCGGGCGAAGATCCCGACCACGGTCAGGTTCTTCTTGCCCATGCGGATCTGCTTGCCCAGCGCCGTGTCAAGCGGATCGGGGCCGGGCCAGTACTTGCGCGCGAACGTAGTGTCAATCATCGCCACCGGCGGGGAGGTTGCGGTGTCGGCAGCGGTGAAGGCGCGGCCGCGCAGCAGATGCATGCCGATCGCCTGCAGGTAGTCGCCGCGCAGCATGGCGTAATTGGCGGAGGGTTCCTCGCCGGGCGGGGGCGCGGGACGGCCGACGATGCTGAAGTCGTTCTCCCAGTCGTTGCCGCTGAAGGGCAGCGGATAGATGCTGCCTACATTGGCCACGCCCGGTAGCTGGCTCAGCTTGCGCCGTGCCTGGCGGAAGAAGGCGTCGCTTTGCGCCGTCGTCGGGTATTTGGCCGAAGGCAGGCTGACGCCAAAGGTGAGCACGTGGCGCGGCTGAAAGCCGGGGTCCACATGCTGCAGGTTGATCAGGCTGCGGATCAACAGCCCGGCGCCGGCCAGCAGCAGCAACGCCAAGCCGCTTTCGAGCGCCACCAGCGCGCCGCGCAGCCGCCCGGCGGAGGCCTGCGAGGCATCGCGTCCGCCCTGCTTGAGCACATCGGCCAGGCGCGCCCGGCTGGCCTGCCAGGCCGGCGCCACGCCGAACAGCACCGTAGCCGCCAGCGCCAACACCAGCGTGAAGACGAGCACGCGCGGATCGAGCCGCACCTGGTCGGCACGCACCATGCCTTGGGGCACCGCCGCCGGAATGATGCGCATCGCCGCCCACGCCAGCCCCAACCCCAGGCCGCCGCCGGCCAGCGACAGGCACAGGCTCTCGTTGAAGTGCTCGCGCGCCAGCCGCGCCCGGCTCGCGCCCAGCGCGGCGCGGATGGCGTTGGCCTTTTGCCGGGCGGCGGAGCGCGCCAGCAGCAGATTGGCGACGTTGGCGCAGGCGATCAGCAGCACCAGCCCGACCGCGCCTAGCAGCAGCCAGAGTTCGGGCGCGCCGCTGTTGCGCACCACCCAGTTGAGGTAGGGCTGGACGACCACGTTCTCGCCGGTATTCGACTTGGGATATTGCTGCGCCAAGGCGCGCGCGATGCGCTCCAGGTCGGCGCGCGCCATCGCCAGCGTGACGCCGGGCTTGAGCCGGCCGACACCATTGATGCCGGGATGGCTGCCGCGGTTCGTCATGCCGGAGTCGGCGGTGGCTTCGGCTCCCAGCGGCACCCAGAACTGCGGCGCGTTCTGGGGCGAGTCGAGGCCGGGAAAGCCCGGCGGCATCACGCCGATGACGGTGCGCGGCTTACCGTCAAGATCAATCCCGCGCCCGAGAATGCCGCGGTCGCCGTGGAAGCGCTGCCGCCACAGCGTGTCGGCCAGCACCACCACGGCGGGCGCGCCGACGCGGTCCTCGACGGCGCTGAAGGTGCGGCCCAGTTCAGGCCGGATGCCGAGCACGGTGAAGTAGCTGGCGCTGACGTCCTGGCCCTGGATGATGGCCGGCGGCCCGGCATGGGTGAGGATCGCGCCGTTGCCGCGGTAGGCGGCCAGCGAGGCGAACGAGTGCTGGCCCCGGACCCAGCTCAGGTAGTCGGGAAACGACACCGACATGCTGGGAAACTGCCGGTCGCGCTCGCGCACCGAGAGCAGGCGCTGGGGGCGGGGAAACGGCAGCGGCCGCAGCAAGACCGCGTCCACCACGCTGAAGATGGCGGTGGAGGCGCCGATGCCGAGGGCCAGCGTCAGGATGGCGATCAGGGCGAACGCCGGGGCTTGCGCCAGGGCGCGCAGGGCGAGGCGAAGTTCGCGCAGGCTCATGCCAGTGTGTACCGTCCCCAGCATGAAACGTTACCGGCGGCAAAAGGTTCGCCGGGCGGGAGTAAACTGCGACAGCAACCTTCGTTCCATCGACAAGGAACCATGGCGACCCACCGCGGCGCGGATTGGATGACGAAAGAGCGGTCGCTGGCCGAGCGCGCGCTCGCCGCCTGCCTGCCGCCGGCGGAGGCGGCGCCGGCGCGGCTGCACGCCGCCATGCGCTATGCCCTGCTGGGCGGCGGCAAGCGGCTGCGGCCGCTGTTGTGCCGCGCCGCCGCGCGCGCGGTGGCGGGGCGGGACCGCGACGCCGCCTGGCGGCCGGCCTGCGCAGTGGAGTGCATCCACGCCTATTCGCTGATCCACGACGACCTGCCGGCGCTCGACAATGACGCGCTGCGCCGCGGCCGGCCCACCTGCCACGTGGCCTTCGGCGAGGCCATGGCCATCCTGGCGGGCGATGCGCTGCAGACCCAGGCGTTCGCGCTGCTGGCCGGCGCCGGGCGCCGCGCCGGAGCGATGGCGCGGGTGCTGGCCGCGGCCGCGGGCTCGCCCGACGGCATGGTCGCCGGCCAGGTGATGGACATGGAAGCCGAACGCAGCCGTGCCACGCTGGCCGAGGTGCAGGCGATCCACAGCCGCAAAACAGCGGCGCTGATCCGGGCGAGCGTGCAGCTCGGCGGCCTCGCCGCAGGCGCTACGCCGGCGCAGCTTGGGGCGCTGGGGATGTTCGGCGAGGCGGTGGGCTGCGCCTTTCAGATCGCCGACGACCTGCTGGATGAGACCGCCTCCAGCGCCGAACTGGGCAAGACCGCGGGCAAGGACGCCGCTCAGGCCAAGGCCACCTATCCCGCCGTCACCGGCCGCGCCGGCGCCCTGGCCGCCGGTGAAGCCCTGGTAGCGGCGGCGCTGCAAGCGCTCGCCGGCTGGGGCCCTCCCGCTGGCCGGCTGCGCACGCTGGCCCGGGCCGCGCTCCACCGCCGGCATTGAGCGCTGCTGCTAAACTAGGGCTATGCCGATGTATGAGTATCGCTGCGAAGACTGCGGCACGAAGTTTGAGCGCCTTTCCTGGAAGGCCGGCGACGGCGGCGAGACGCGCTGTGGCTGCGGCTCAAGCCGGGTCGAGCGCATCTGGTTCTCGCGCGTCGCGGTGGGCGGACACGGCGAGAGTGAGAGCGAGGGCGGAGGGGACTTCGGCGACGCCTGCGGCGCCGAAGGCGGCTGCTGCGGCGGCGCCTGCCAGATCAACTGAGCCGCGAGCCCATCCGGATTCGACCATGGCCTCTTCGACCAAGCCTGCGACCTCGGCCGCACCGCGCGTCGGCAGCTTCAATCGCTTCCAGACCGCGGTCAACGCGGTCCGCTACGTGCCCACCTCGGTGGATGGGCACTTCGACCCCTACACCGAACCGTTGCCCCGGCCGCAGCGCAGCCTGGAGGCGATGGAACAGATTCCGCGGATCGAGATTCCCCGCAATTAGGCTGACATGCGGGCCACGCGGTGCTCGCCGGCGACATAGGCCAGCCGCACCAGCAGCCGGATGGTGGCCGCATCCAGCGGACCGAAGCCGCCCCCCACGGCATCGCCGGCCAGCACGGCGTGCACCCGCAACGTCGGCGAGCACTGCGCCGCGATGACTTCCATCGGCATCCCCTGGGCGGCCATTTGCCGCCCCTCCGGCCTCGCCCATTCCTCGCGCTCCAACCGCGCCCAACCGCGATCCTGCAAGCGGCGCAGAAACGGGCTGGGGCGCAGGCACGCGCCCGCGCGCGGCGCGCCCGCGTCGGCCACCAGGCACAACTCGCCCCCGAGCCGCACCCAGCGCCAAAAGCTCACCTGACGGGCGGGCGTACAGCGCCGGATGGCGGCGGCCAGTTGCGCCACTGCTTCCGCCGGCGTGGCTTCGAAATCGAGCCCGTGGGCGGTTTGCAGAAATTGCGCCAGTCCCGTGTCCGGCTGCGGCGGCAGCCGGGGCGGCGACGCCACCTGCAGCATCAGCTCGCGGGCCGAGTGCACCTTGGCCTTGCGGTAAATGTTCTTGGCGTAGTCCTTGACCGTGTTGGCGCTCAAATCCAACGCAAGCGCTACGTCCTTGATGGACTTCGCTTGCAGCAGCAAATCCACAATCTGCTGTTCACGGCGGGAGAAGCGGCGCTCTTGCGTATCCATCGCGCTTGTACCTCGTTGCATAATCCCCGTCGGCAGCACCTGAACTGCTACCGCATATTTTCC
>JAKAOE010000243.1 GCA_021823305.1 Acidobacteriota bacterium | reverse complement strand
CATACCCAGGTTCGCCAGGCTCTTCTGCTCGGTCTCACCTTCAACCTCTACCGGCTGCGACGACCCTGCCAACGCCTCGCAGGATGTCAACAGAGCCAGACAGGTTCTAAATGCAGATCGCGGCGGCGCCCCTCACGGCTTCTCCTGGCTGAGCGAAGGCGGCGCATCCGCGGGCGCCGAACCCCAGGTGCGGTTGGGCCGCGCGCCCAGCGTCACCTGCATCTCGCCGCCGTTCGTGATCTGGCGGTACCAGATCCAGTCGCGCTGCAGCGGCCGGCCGTTGACCGTGACGCTCTGAATATAAGGGCTCGCAGCCGGATCGGGCGAGGCCGCAATGACGAACTGCTTGCCGGCGTAGGGGGCGTGCAGTTGGATGGTCACGCGGGAAAAAACCGGGCTGACCAGTTCGTAGGCGGTGCTGGCCGGGTCCACGGTGTAGATGCCCATCATGCTCATCACCGCCCAGGACGACATTTCACCGCAATCGTCGTTGCCCGGAACTCCGTTCACCGACGTGGTGTAGTTCTGGCTCAGCACCTTGCGCACCACGCGCTGCGTCTCCCACGGCATGCCCGAGAAGTCGAACTCGAACGGCGCCTCCAGATCAGTCTCGTTATAGGGGTTGTATAGCTGCCCGTGCCAGCCCGGCTGGGCGTAGTCGAAAAATGCCTCCAGCCGGCGGTTGAAGCGGTCGCGGCCCACCGCGCCGATCAGCCAGCTCATGTCCTCCGGGTCGAGCCACTGATAATGCCAGCCCGAACCCTCGATAAAGCCGGTGGGAGTCATCAGGCGCACGGCCTGCCGCAGCAGCTTCCGCTCCGCGGCGGTATAGCCAGTGCGCACCGGCGTGCTCGCCAGGTACTCCGCCCGCCGGGCGGGGGATTTGTCGCGCAGGGCGAGCAGCGCGGCCATCATCTTCTTCCGGCGCGCGGGCGCCATCTTGCGCACTTGGCGGTAGACCGCGCCCGCTCCGCCCTGGCGGCTGGGGTCGAAGTTGGGCGTCCAGGCGCCGTCGGCGTTCTTCGGCCGGAAGTAACCGTCGGCGGCGTCGAAGAGATTGCGCACGTAAAGGGCGCGGTCGTAAAACTCCTTCGCCGCCGCCGCGTCGCCGCGCGCCTTGGCCAGATCGTAGAGCGAGGCGTAGGCGACGGCGTCTTCCTGCAGCTGCGACACCGATCCGTACGACTGCTTGTCGTTGGGCACGTAATGGACCTGGTTGATCCAGTCCATGCTGACCTCGCCCTGGTAGGGCGCGCCCTTGGGCGGCGCCGTGGTCGCGTCCTTCACCATGCCCTGCCACGCCGCCTGCATGTTGAAGCCGTGCAGGCCGTCCAGCCAGGCCATGGCCAGCCCGGTGGTCAGCGGGCTGCCCGCCATCACGTTGGTGTAGTGATTGATCTGCGGCCAGCGGTCGATCCAGCCGCCCTGCTGGTACATCAGCACCACCGATTCGCACATGTCCTCGAAGCGGTGCGGGGCGATCAGCGCCAGCAGCGGCATCTCGCTGCGGTAGATGTCCCAGCCGGAGTAGTTGGCGTAGATCGCGTGGCCGGGCTCGGCCTGGTGGACCTGGCCGTCAAAGCCCAGGTAGCGTCCGTCGGCGTCGTTGAACACGCTGGGCATCAGCAGGCTGTGATACAGCGCGGTATAGAACACGCGGCGCTCGGTGGCGCTGCCGCCGGCCACGCGGATCACGCCCAGGTCGTGATTCCAGGCGTCCCCGGCCGCTTCGCGGAGCTGTGCGAAGCTCTTGCCCAGCGCCTCGGCGCGCAGGTTGCCCGCCGCGCCGGCGGCGTCCACGTAGGAGATGCCGACGCGCACCGTCACCGTGCGCGCCTGCGGCGACGACGGCCAGCTCGCGTAGGCCCCGATCCACTGCTGATGATTGGTCTGTTCCGCGCTGCGGCTGCCGGCGGAGAGCGTCGCCGCCGCGCCCAGCGGGCCGTTCCAGGTGCCGAAGCTCGCGAACGGCTGGCTGAACCGCATGTCAAAGTAGACCTTGTAGGTTGCCGCGCTGCCGCAGAAGCAATGGTCTTCCACATAGCCGGTGATTTCGCTGTGGCTCACAACATGGACTTGCGCGCCGGCGGTGTGATCCAGCGTGTGGCTGATCGGCACCAGGACGTTGGCCCGCTTGCCCGCCGGAAAGGTGAAGCGCGCTTCGCCGGTGTGCAGCGTCGCGGTGAGGGCCACGTGGGTATGCCACCGGGTCAGCGTGACCTGGTAGGAGCCGGGGTTGGCCGATTCCTCCGCGTGGTTGTAGGGCGACTCGAAGTTGGCGATCTGCGTGTGCACGGCGCCGGTGGTCGCGGTGAAGAAGACGTCGCCTTCGTTGTCGCAGCCCGGGCCGCTCATGTGGGTCATGCTGAAGCCCTGGATGTCCGGGTCGGCGTAATGGTAGCCGTAGCCGCGGGCCTCGGTGTCGGGGCTGAGCTGCACCATGCCGAACGGCAGCGAAGGCCCGGGGAACAGATTGATGGAGCCGCCCGGCCCGGTGCCCGTCCCGATGAACGGATCCACCTCGGCGGCGGGGGATGCGGCCGCGGTCCGCGGCGCCGCCGCCCCCAGGCACAGGGCGGAGGCGAGCAGCACGGCCAACAAGGCGGGGTTGAGCGCGCGGTGGCGGCGGGCGGTGGGCATGGTGGCGAATCCTTTCCCGGGAACGCTGTGATCCTTTTGCTTACAATGTCTCGGCGGGGCACCCGGCGTCAATGCGAAAGTTGCGCCAATAGCTCACGCTGGACGCTAAGCCGCCCGCGCTGGTGTCCGCGCCTCCATCCGCGGCTAATAGCCCGCCGCCTTGTCCACCGGCGTCAGCAGCGGCGACCCGCGGCGGTAGCGCGTCAGATTGGCCAGGAAGCAGCGCATGCCCAGCTCGGTCCAGTGCGGCGCGCGCGTGCGGTCGGTGGCATGCGGCGAGAGCAGGACGTTCTCCATCGCCCAGAAGGGGTGCTCCGGCGGCAGCGGCTCGCGCTCGAACACGTCCAGCGCCGCGCCGCCCACCTGCTTCGCGCCCAGCGCCGCAATCAACGCGGCCTCGTCCACCACCGGCCCGCGCCCCACGTTGATCACGATCGCGCCCGGCTTGAGCGCCGCGAAGGCGGCGGCGTCGAGCAGATGGCGGGTCGCCGGCGTCAGCGGCGCCGCCGCCAGCAGCACGTCCGCCTGCGCGAGCAGGGCGTGCATGCGGCGCCGGTCCGCGGTCTCCGCCCGTCCCAAGGGCACGATGCGCATCCCCAGGCGGCGCAGCGCGCGGGCGCAGGTTTGGCCCACGGCGCCGTAGCCCAGCACCATCGCCGTGCGCCCACGCGCCAGCTCCACCTCGAACTGCTCCCAGCGCCGCGCTCGTTGCTGCTCCACCAGCCGCCGCGCCTGCTTGGCGAACCACAGCACGCCCAGCACGGCGAACTCGCCCAGCGATTCGGTGTAGACGCCGCGCGCGTTGCTCACCAGCACCGGGCTCGCGACCAGCTCCGGCGTCAGCAGCCGGTCCACGCCCGCCTCGAACGAGTGCACCCAGCGCAGGTCAAGTCCGGTGTGCGGCCATACCTCGCGGAAGGGCGGCGTGCCGCCCGCCAGCGACGAGTAGAGAATGACCTCGGCCCGGGGCGCGGCGCGCGCGATCGTGGCCGCATCGGAGCCCAAGGCCAGCTCCACGCGGCGCAAGCTCCGCAAGCGGGCCGCCGCGGGCAGCCCCGGGGGCACGATCGCCAGCAGCCGGAGGCGGGTTCGTGTCATTGGCCGGGATGGTAAACCCGCGCGGTGTGTCCCTTGAGTTGCGACTGGTAGAAGTACACCGTGCGCAGATTCCCGGTGGCGAAGCGCTCGGCCTGGTCGCGGAAGTGCGGCGAGTTCGGGTTGCCGCTCTCGCCTCCGGCGGTCACGGCGCGGGCGACGATGCGCGGTCCGAAGTCGATCGCGGCCACGAAGCTGTTGCCGCTGTTGCCGTAGATGCGCTTGGTGTTGGGATACTGATGCGCGTAGAACGACGCCAGCGAGCCCCAGACCGCGGTGGTGAAGGGCACCGGCGTGCTGGGCAGCTGGTCGCTGAAGTGGGGATGGAAGATCGAATCGTCCAGCCGCTGGAAGCGGTTGATGTGGCCCCAGGGCGTGCGCCAGGTGCCGAAGTCGCGGTCGAGCTTGTCGATCGCCACCGCCAGCGCGTCCAGCAGCTGCTTCGGCGTTGCCTTGGCGGCGACGTAGGAGCTGTCGTCTTCGCCTTCGCGGTGCGCCTGCCGGCCGGTGACGCGCAGCATCTGCCCGCCCCAGTAGACCGCCACCGAGGTCGGGATC
>JAKAOE010000242.1 GCA_021823305.1 Acidobacteriota bacterium | reverse complement strand
TCTGGAACAGCTCGCCGGTCACGGCCAGGTTGGCGCCGCGCGCGGCGGCGGCTTCGATCTGGCGCAGCGCACGCGCGAAGTTCTCGTCCGGGTCGGCGGCAGCGCGCGCCTGGAGCAGGGCGATGGTGACGATGCGGGCCACGTCAGTATCCTAACAAGCCCCCCCGCCCGGCGCGTAGTCAACGGTAGAGCAGGAGCGCCAGGTAGATGTAGATCCAGGTGAAATCGAGCAGGTGCCAGACCACGGAGGCGATATCCAGGGACAGGCGGCGTTCCGGGCGCAGGTGTCCGCGCCAGGCGGCGGCGAGCGGCCAGCTGAGGATCGCCAGCCCGATCAGCAGGTGCGCCGCGTGAAAGGCGGTGACCAGATAGAAAAAGGCGCTGTTGGGGCGGTCGTAAATATATACGCCGGCGGCGATCAGCGTGCGCCACGCGTATGCCTGTCCGATCAAAAAGCTGAGGCCGAACCCGAAGGCGATGATGAGCCACCGCAGCGTCGCCTGGATCTGGTTGGCGCGCAGAAACAGGCGGCCGCGGACCAGCGCCAGGCTGCTGGCGAGCAGCAGAGCGGTGTTGGCGGAGAGGATGTCCACCAGGTGGGGCGAGAGCCAGTTGATGGTCAGCCGGTTGCGCGCGAAGTAGGACAGCGTGAGAGCGACAAAAAAAGCGCTCATGCCCAGCACGGCAAGCCAGGTCGCGCGCAGCAGCTTGGGCATGCGCGCACGGGGAGAGGCCGCGTGGACGTCGGTCTGGGAACCGGCCGCCATCGCCATGGACCCCATTATGACGTGGGCCGCGAGCCGCGAGCCGCATGTGGCCTAATAGAGCGATGTTTTCCCGACGTGCCGGATGGAAATTGGTTCCCAACCGCCTGCATCAGTTGGCGGAAGCGGCTCGCCGCCGCGGCCAACTGACCGACCTGACGGTGTCGAATCCGGCGCGGTGCGGCTTCGTGTATCCCGCGGCGATGCTTCAGGCCCTGGCCGCGCCGGCGGGGCTGCTGTACGATCCCCAACCGCTCGGCCTGGAGGCGGCGCGAGCGGCGGTGCGCGGCTATTACCGCGAGCGCGGCGGCGCGGTCCCCGCACGCCTCCTGCTCACGGCGAGCACCAGCGAGGCCTACGCGCACCTCTTCCGGCTGCTGTGCGACGCCGGCGAGGCGGCGCTGATGCCGGCGCCGAGCTATCCGCTGTTCGAGATGCTGGCGGGCGTCGAGGCGGTGGAACTCCAGTCCGTGCCCATGACCTACGAGCACGGCTGGCGGCTGGACGCGGCGGCGCTGGCGGCGGCCGCGGGGCCGCGGGTGAAGGCGCTGCTGCTGGTCAACCCGAACAACCCGGCGGGAAATTATCTGCGGCCGGCGGCATGGACGGAACTGCAGGCGCTGGCGGCGGAGCGGGGCTGGGCGCTGGTGGTGGACGAAGTCTTCTTCGACTACGCCCTGCCGCCCTACGCGGCGCAGGATCTGGATCTGGACCGCGCGCCGGCGCTGACGTTTGTGCTCAACGGGTTGTCCAAAATCGCCGCCCTGCCGCAAATGAAGCTGGCGTGGATCGCCGTGTTCGGCCCCGAGCCGGCGGCGGAAGAGGCCTTGGCGCGGCTGGAAGTGATCAATGACCTCTTCCTGTCCGCGGCGACGCCGGTGCAGTTGGCAGCGCCTGCGTTCCTGGCGGCGCGGCACGGCGTGCAGCCTCAAATCCGGACGCGGCTGCAGGCCAACCTGGCGGCGCTGGACCGGACGCTGAAGGAAGTCCCGGCCGCCGCGCGGCTCGAGGTCGAAGGCGGCTGGAGCGTGCTGCTGCGCCTCCCGCGCGTGCACAGCGACGAAGCCTGGGCGGAAACCATCCTGGAGCGGGCCGGCGTGCTGACGCATCCCGGGCATTTCTTCGGCATGGCGCAAGAGAGCCACCTCGCGCTCAGCCTGTTGCCCGAAGAAGCGGAATTTGCGCGCGGCGTGGACGGCCTGCTCGGCGCCGTGAAGAAGGAGCTGGGCTGATCTACCACCGGATCAGGCCGTCGGGATCCTCGACGACTGTGACGTCGTAGTGAGCCAGCATCGGCATGAGCACGGCTTCCAGTTCGTTTTTCCAAAGCTCGCCTTCGTAGAAGGCGGTTTTCAGGCGGTCGCGCGAGGCAAGGTCGGCGCCCCAGGGGTCTGGATGCGGGTGTCGATTGCGATCCAGTTGGCGTGCCAGGTCTTGCCGCCATCGGCCGAGAAGGCCTGCTCGAAACGAAAGGAATCGGGGCTGGGCCGGGTGACGATCTGGCGGATGAGCATCTTCAGGTAGGTCTGGTAGCGCAGTCCTTTGCGGCCGGCTTCAAGATCGCGGCGCGCTATTCCGCGCGGTGCTGCCAGACGGCGCGGCCGATGAAGAAGGGCCCCATGTGCTCGATGTAGCTCGAGGTCTGGCGGGTCTTGCGCATCGCCTGGATGCAGGCGGAAAGCGGGTGCAGGTCGGCGCCGATGACGCCGATGACGAAGTCGTTGTCGTTGCGGTCCATGCCGAAGCAGGCGAGGCGCACGTCCTGGGCATAGCCGGCGGTGCCGAACGCATGGCCGATGGCGCCGTGCTCGCGCAGGATGGCGGTCTGCTCCTCCGCCGGCAGCGTCTGGAAACTGCCGCGCCGGCGCAGCGGATACCATACCGCCCAGGGCATTTCGGGCGTCGTCACCGAGCGCCGCGGCTTGTGCAGCAGCCAGTCCTCGAGGTCGGGCTCGTGGCCGAGCGCGTAGGTGCGGCCGAACATGGTGAAGTCGGGCTTGAGCTCGAGCTCGTCGAAGGGCGGATGGTGGAGGCGCAAGCGCAGCTTGGTAAGGAAATAGGCCGGATCGTCGCTCCAGGTCAGCAGGGCGATGCCGAGCGGATCGTTGAGGTCCTCGTAGAGCACGCCCTCGAGACCCGAAGCGGCGAGAGTGTGTACCAGGCCGGGCGTGCCGCGGCAGCCGGTGAAGGCGAGCAGTTGCATGAACAGGCGGCGCTCGCTGACCTGGCGCTGGCCGGCGCGCTCGCCGCCGAACTCGCGAAGTTCGATTTCAGGTTTCATGACTTCTGGGCTTTCGCGGCGGCAACGAGATCGCGGCCGGTCATCTCGGGCGGCTCGGCGACCTGCAGCAGGCCGAGGATGGTGGGCGCGATGTCGCGCAGCGAGCCGTCGGCGCGCAGCGCCGGCGGCGGCGCCCCGGGCGCGGCCTCGCTGGCGAGGATGAAGGGCACCGGGTTGGTGGTGTGGTAGGTGTGCGGGCCGCCGCTGCCCGGAACCAGCATCTCCTCGGCGTTGCCGTGATCGGCGGTGACCAGCAGGACGCCGCCGCGGCGCCGGATGGCGGCCGCGATGGCGCCGAGCCCGGCGTCCACGGTTTCGACGGCGCGGATCGTCGGCAGGATTTTCCCGGAGTGGCCCACCATGTCGGCGTTGGCGAAGTTGACGATGATGACGTCGAAGGCGCCCTTGTCGACCGCATGCACCACGGTCGCGGCGACTTCGGCGGCTGACATCTCCGGCTTGAGGTCGTAGGTCGGAACCTTGGGCGAAGGCACGAGCGTGCGTTCCTCGCCCGGGAAGGCCGCCTCGACGCCGCCGTTGAAGAAGTAGGTGACGTGGGCGTACTTTTCGGTCTCGGCGACGCGCAGGTTGCGCAAGCCGCGGTCGGCCATCACCTGGGCCAGGATGTGGGTGAGCGAGATCGGGGGATAGGCGATCGGCAGATCGAAGGCCTTGTCGTAGCGCGTCATGCACACGTAGTGCAGCGGCGACGGCGCTTCGGAGACGGGGATCGCGGCCTCGAGGGCCTCGTCCGAACCGCCGGCGCGGGTGAGGGCGCGGGTGATCTGCCGGGCGCGGTCGGCGCGGAAGTTGAAGTTGATGGCGGCGTCGTCGGGGCGAATCGGGGCGTCCGCGAGAACAGTGGGGACGACGAACTCGTCGGTCTCGTTGCGCTCGTAGCTGGCGCGCAAGGCTTCATCGGCGTTGGCGGCACGCGGCCCGGCGCCGTGAACGATGGCGTTGAAAGCCAGGCGGATGCGCTCCCAGCGCCGGTCGCGATCCATCCCGTAGTAGCGGCCGCCGAGCGTGGCGACGCCGCCGATCGAATACTCCCGCATTTTCTGCTCGATCTGGGCGAGATAGTCGCGGCCGGAGTGGGGCGGCGTGTCGCGGCCATCGCTGAAGGCGTGCAGCCAGACGCGCTCCACCCCCTCCTTTTTGGCCAGCCGCAGCAGGGCGTAGAGATGATTGAGGTGGGAGTGGACGCCGCCGTCGCTGCACAGCCCGAGCAGATGCAATTGATGACCGCGGG
>JAKAOE010000241.1 GCA_021823305.1 Acidobacteriota bacterium | reverse complement strand
GAACAGTCCCTGCCGTTCCTGGCCGTCGCTCACGGTCTCTCAATCCCGCGCGAGCAGTGGCCCGTCACCTACCCACCCCAGAAGATCGACACCCTCGAGGGGACAAGAATCCGCGAGCCCCCCCCCCGACCCCTTCGGCTACGCCGCCTCGTGAAACGCCATCCGGCGCGCAATCCTGCGCGCCAGTCGTTTCGCCTGCGACGACCGCCGACCTGCGCCGCGCTTCGCGCCCTTGCGCGGCGAATATACAAAATTGAGCGCGACGTACGTCACCGAAGGCCCCAGCGCAGCCGCCATCTTGCGGCCAACAAACTCCGCCGTCAGCCGGTGCTCCCTTTTCGCGCTCCGGTAAACGGCCGAGAACGCCTGAAAGAGAACAAAGCCCGGCTTTGGCCCTGTTCTCCCCTCCGCCCAGCGCCACAGCTTTAAGACATTCGACGCCGGCCCGTCCTTCCGCAGCTCCGCTTCGACGAAAATCATCGGCAGACCCGAGTGCCCGTCCTTCGGTTTGCCGACGACATCGACATAACCTCGGATCCTCCCCGAGTCGCTGCCATTCACCCGCCAGTCAAACCGCGCATCAAGCCTCTCGAACTCCCACACCATGTCATGAGAGAAAGCGCTGGCTCTGTTGCCCGGCTGCATAGCGAGAACATACCGGAAAAAACCAACTCCGCCAACCGCTAACCCAATCCACCCCGGCGCAAGCCCAAGGCAACCAATCCGCCCTGCGCCTTTCGCCAAGCCCCAATCCCGCCTCCCAATCGCCATCATCCGATCACGCCCCGAGCCCCGCCATCCGCGTCAGATCACATGCCGCGCGCCGGCTCGCGCGCCAAGCGCAGCGGCAAGGAGCCTCCCATGTTCAAAAAACCGGCTGTTCCACCCGACCCCGCGCCCCCCTCCCAGCCCGCCTTCCAGCCCAACGAGCTTCAGCGCCGTCTGCTGCATTACATCTACGAGCACCCCGTCAACGGCACCGTCGACTCCATGTGCCACCACGCCAAGGTCGGCCGCGCCACCTACTACCGCTGGTGCCGCGACGCGGGCTTCCGCCAGTGGTTCGCCACCGCCTGGTCCGCCCGCCTCATCGTGGACGGCACCACCCTCCTCAACGTCGCCCGCGGCAACGCCCACCGCTCCTACCCCCACTGGAAGGCCCTCTTCGATCTCACCTTCAGCCCCAATGGCCTCTCCCTGCTCCACCACTGGCAGGAGACCTGCGCCGCCGTCGGCCCCGCCGCCTTCGACGTTCCCGATCTCGAACCCGACCCTGACGACCCCGCCCCCGCGCCCAGCCGGGTGTCTCACGGTTCTGGCCCGCAACCCCCTTCGAATCAACATCCGCCCTCGCCCGGTGAGACAAAACCCGCCCCCCTCCCCGTCCATCTTCCTCTCACCTCCCGCGTCTACCGCGGCCCCGACGTCTCCTCCGGCCGCCCCCTCCCCCACCACCTCGCGCGCCTGTTGCTGGGCGTCCACCGCTGCAACCGCCGCGCCGCAGCGCGGCGAAGACTCGCCCCCGCAAGCAAACCCAGCCCCAGCTAAAATGAAGAAATCTGGTCGTGCCGGGCACGACGGAGCAATACCCCATGCGAACCACGAAAACCCTGTCGATCTCATTGCCGCCAGCCCAACTCCGCCAAGCCGAACGCATGGCTCGCAGTGAAAACCGCACCATGAGCGAACTGGTTCGCGAGGCCCTCCGCCGCTACGAGGAACACACCGCCTCCAGCCAAGCCGCCCGCGAAGCCCTCGCCTTCGCCCTCCAGGCCGCCCAGCGCGACGCCGCCCGCAAAGGCACGGACCGTCTCCCGCCCAGCCGGATCAACGCCGAAATCGCGGCCGTGCGCAAAGCGCGCGCCCGCAAGGCCGGCGCCGTCTCCGCCAAGTGACGAACGCCGTGCTTGACCGGTTGGGCGCGCCGGCGCCGGATGCCCCCGGCGCCTTCATCCGGCCACCATGTACTCCCGCAGAATGGCAACCGACTGGGTAAGGCCCTCGTTCTCCAACATCGCCAAGTACTCTTCCACCGTCTTTGTAGGTCGTCTCAGGCTCTCGCGGTGCCCCTCCGCCGCCTCGATCACGAGCTCAGTCCCGAGGTCGAGCAAGTGAAGGACAAAATCATCCGGATGTAGCGCCTCAATCCCAAACGGCTCCAGCGCAGCCGGAGGAAAATCTCTCACGTTTCGCGTCACGATCACATCCGCCTGCCCTTGGATGGCAGCTGCCAGCACGTGTCGGTCATTCGCATCCGGCAGCCGCAACCCCTCGATCAATCCTTCGTAGCCAGCCACCAGCGCGTCTTCCGCGTGCATGTCCATGAGCCGCCGCGTCCGCTCCAGCTTTTCGCGAGACAGGTCCGGGCGGTTTGCCAGCAACCGCGTCATCCATTCCTTGTGCACGCCCTCCGACCACCTCGCCCGAAACAGCCCCATCAAAGCCAAGTGCATCAGAAAGTTGCGCAACTCCGAACCGTAAAGCACGTCCGCGTCGAAAAACGCGGTGAACCCGGCCATCGCTAAATTCCGAGCTCCTGGTCGTACGCGGCTAACTCGTCGAGCACCTTGCGTCGCGCTTCGTCCGCGCGGCGTTTGTATTGCAATACCGCCTTGAAGCGCACCCGCCGGTGTGTGCCTACCCGCCGGTAGTCGATCTTTCCCTCCTCCAACAATCGGATCAGCGAAGGCCGCGAGATGTTGAGCACGTCTGCCGCCTCTTGCGTGGTCAACTCCGCGCGCACCGGGACGATTCGCACCGCATTTCCCCGCGCCACCTCTTCGAGAATGCGCAACAGCATCTCCGCCACCGCCGCCGGCAGCTCAACCGCAGCCTCAGTGGCCTCGCCGCCCAAGACGCGTAGCTTCACTGGAGCACCTTTCCTCTCCCGCCCCCGCATCCGCGAAGCCAGCAGCCGCGCGCTTTCTTTGGCCCGCCCCGCCTCCGCCTCCGAGGGTAGTGTCATCGCAAACGCCGCATGAGCCATACCCCACCCCCTCCCCAAAATCTCTCACGCCAATCTACCAGCTATCCGCATCAAACGCAAGCAACCGCAGCATCCAAAAGCCTGCGAGCCGGCCAGAACCACCGGTACGCCGCTCGGCTGGGTCTCTGGCTCTTCCACACCTACGCGCTAGGTTTCGCGGCAGCAGCGGCCTACTTCCTCTGGTGGCTCGTCATCGCCGTGTGAATTTCAATGTACATCCGCGGCGCGGCATAAGCCCTGCCGGCGAACCGCTCCCGGGATCCAAAATCCACAAAATCCATAAGCTAGCCACCGCGCCACCCACTACATTCCCCTTCCGCCCAATCTTGACTATTTTGTATAGATTTGCCACCCTGATCCTGTGAGCACCCAAGCCCAGGATCTCGAAGCCCTCGCCAACCAGGAATACAAGTACGGCTTCGTCTCCGACATCGAAGCCGACGTCATCCCGCGCGGCCTCAACGAAGACATCATCCGCCTCATCTCCGCCAAGAAGCGCGAGCCCGAGTTCATGCTCGAGTGGCGCCTCCGCGCCTTCCGCCAGTGGCAAAAAATGTCCGAGCCCACCTGGCAGAACGTGCATTACGCGCCCATCGCTTACCAGGACATCATCTACTACTCCGCCCCCAAGCCCCGCGCCGACGCCCCCAAGTCGCTCGACGAGGTGGATCCCGAACTGCTCGCCGTCTACGACAAGCTCGGCGTCCCCCTCCGCGAACGCGAAATCCTCGCCGGCGTCGTGCCGGCGGCCTCTCCCGGCGGCCCCATGGTCGCGGTCGATGCCATCTTCGATTCCGTCTCCGTCGCCACCACCTTCCGCGCCAAGCTCGCCGAGGAGGGCATCGTCTTCTGCTCCTTCTCCGACGCCGTCCAGAACCACCCCGAGCTGATCGAAAAATACCTCGGCTCCGTCGTCCCCTACACCGACAACTTCTTCGCCACCCTCAACTCCGCCGTCTTCTCCGATGGATCATTCTGTTACATACCCCGCGGCGTCCGCTGCCCCATGGAGCTCTCCAGCTACTTCCGCATCAACTCCAACGAGAGCGGCCAGTTCGAGCGCACCCTGATCATCGCCGACGAAGGCGCCCACGTCAGCTACCTCGAGGGCTGCACCGCCCCCAAGCGCGACAAGAACCAGCTCCACGCCGCCGTGGTCGAGCTCGTCGCCCTCGACGACGCCACCATCAAGTACTCCACCGTCCAGAACTGGTACCCCGGCGACAAGGAAGGCCGCGGCGGCATCTACAACTTCGTCACCAAGCGCGGCAAGTGCCTCGGCCGCCGCTCTAAAATCTCCTGGACCCAGGTCGAGAC
>JAKAOE010000240.1 GCA_021823305.1 Acidobacteriota bacterium | reverse complement strand
GCGCGAGGTCTTCGAGCGCGTACTCGCCTCGGTCGCCTTCGCCGACGAGCTCATCGTGGTGGATTCCGACAGCTGCGACGACACCCGCGCCGTCGCCGCCGCCCACGGCGCCCAAGTCGTCGTCCACCCCTACCAGAACAGCCTGAAGCTGCAAAAACAGATCGCGCTGCAGCACACAACCGGCGACTGGATTCTCTGGGTGGACGCCGACGAGGTCCTCCCGCCCGTGCTGGCCGCCGAAATCCGCGCCGCCATCGCCGCGCCGCCGTCACCCAGCCGCCCCAACGCTTACCGCATCGCCCGCCGCCATGTCTTCGCCGGCCGGCTTCTCCGCCACGCTGGCGAGGACGCGCCGCTGCGCCTCTGGCGCCGCGGCGAAGGTCATTGGGGCGGCATCGAGAACGACGAGTTCTACGTCGTGGACCCGCCGCTCGCGACCCTCGCCACCCCGCTCGAGCACTACAGCACCGCCCGCCTTGCCGACCGCCTGCGCAAGATGGCGTTTTTCGCCCCCGCCCACGCCGCCACCCTGCCCCTGCCCCCCAGCCCCGACTACGGCCCTCGCGACGTCTGGCGCCGCCTGCTGCGCCCGCCGCTGCAGCGCTTCTACGGCGTCTATTGGGTCGAGCGCGGCCGCCGCGACGGCATCCGCGGCCTCCTCTGGGCGCTGCTCAGCGCGGTCAACGAGCTTTACATTCACGCGCTGCTGTGGGAGCGCGCCCAGCAGGCATCGCCGCCCGCCGCCGCGCCGGAAGCGTCCGCCGGCCGTGCTGAGGCCGGCCGTTGAGCGCGCCGAGCCACCCGCGGGTCCTGCACCTCGTCCCGCAGCTCTTCGGCCCCGAGGGCCTCTTCGGCGGCGCTGAGCGCTATGCGCTCGAGCTTGCCCTGGCCATGTCCGCGCGGGTGCCCACCCGCCTGCTCGGCTTCGGCGACGTGCCCCGGCGCGACTGCCGCGGTGCGCTTGACCTGGTCGCCCTGCGCAATCAGCTCCCCGCCCGCCGCTTCGCCACCAGCCCCGCCAGCCTGGCGCTCTGGCCCCACTTCCGCTGGGCGGACGTCATCCATGGCCACCAGATTTACACCATGGGTTCGAGCCTGGCGTTGCTCTATGGCCGCGCCTTCCGCAAGCCCGTCTTCCTCACCGACCACGCCGGCGGCGGCATCAGCCTGCACAACTACTTCCGCCTGGAGGCCGCCGCCGCCGGCTGCCTCTGGGTCAGCCGGTTCAGCCAGGGCAGCCGCTCCGCCGGGCCGCGCGACGCCTGGATCTACGCCGGGGTGGATACCGCGCGCTTTCACCCGGCCCCCATCCCACCGCCGCCCAGCGCCGGCGTGCTGTACGTCGGCCGCGTGCTGCCGGCCAAATCCGTGCACGATCTCATTGCCGCCGTCGACGACCACACCCCGCTCACCGTCCTCGGCCCCGCCTACGATCCCGCCTACCTCGCCGATCTGCGCCGCCTCGCCCGCGGCAAGCAGGTCGTGTTCCGGCCGCCGCTCGAGGGCGGGGCCCTGGTCCGCGCCTACCAGCAGGCGCTGTGCGTTGTCCTCCCCGGGGTCGAAACCCTCGGCCTCGCCCTACTTGAGGCGATGGCCTGTGCCCGCCCCGTGATCGCCTGCAGCCGCGGCGGCCTGGCCGAAATCTTCACCGACGGCGTGGACGCCCTCTTCGTGCCGCCGGCCCAGCCGCGTGCGCTGGCCGAGAAAATCGCCTGGGTCCAATCCCACCCCGCCGCCGCCGCCGCTCTGGGGGCCCGGGCCCGCGAACGCATCGTGCGCGACTTCACCTGGGACGCCGTCGCCGGCCGCTGCCTGGCCGCCTACAGTTTCGGTGCCGCCGCCTCCACCGCCGTCGGCTGAAGCAGCCCCCACAGCGTCTCGCCCGCCAGTGCCACCAGAAACCCGCGCTTGCCGCCGTTGATGTACAGCCGCGGCAGCGTCCGGATGGCCGCTTCGGCGAACACCGGCAGCGGCTTGCGCGTGCCGAAGGGCGAAGTTCCGCCCACCAGGTAGCCGGTGTGCTTTTGCGCCGTCTCCGGCGCGCAGGGCGCGATCCACCGCCGCCCGGACTGACGCGCCAGCGCCTGGGTCGAAACCTCCCGGTCGCCGTGCATTAGCACCAGCAGCGGCTCTTTCCTGTCGTCCTCCATCACCAGCGTCTTGATCACGCTGTGTTCGTCCACCCCCAGTTCCCGCGCCGACACCGCCGTGCCGCCATGCTCCTCGTAACCGTAAAGCAGCGGCTCGAACGCCGCCTTGCGCTCGCGCAGCCAGCGTACCGCCGGCGTGACCGGAAATTGTTTCTGCACTCCCCAACTCTAGCGCAGGCGGCTACAGTAGCAGTGCGATGCCGGCCTGGCGCTCGATCGTTCCGCGCGGACTGCGCAACTGGCTGCGCAACCCGCGCGCCTCGGCGCGCTGGCTGCGCTCCGCGCTCGCCTTCCGCCGCGGCCGCTGCGCCAGCCTCGATCTGAGCGCCGCCGCCGGCGTGCCCCTGCTGTTGCGCTGCCATCCCGAGGCCGCCCGCACCTTCCGCCTCTTTCTCGACGACCCCGACCACCGCCGCGAGCTGCGCGCCTTCCTCGCCGTCCTGCCGCCGCAGCTCCGCTTCTTCGACCTCGGCGCCCACTACGGCTTCTTCACGTTGGCCGCCCTGGCCCGCGGCGGCGCCGAGACACGCGTGCTCGCGGTCGAACCCTCGCCCGCCGCGCGGCGCGTACTCGCGTCCAACCTGGGGCTGGCGCCGGGCGGAGGGCGCGCCCACGTGCTGGCCGGAGCTGTCGGTGGGGCCGAAGGTTCGCTCCCCATGCTCGCCGCCGGCGTCGCCAGCGAGCACTACATGTTCGCCGCCGGCGCCGCCCGCCCCGACGCGGTCGCGGTGCCGCAATTCACCCTACCCGCGCTCGCCCGCGCCGCCGGCTTCCCGCCCACGCTGATCAAGCTCGACGTCGAAGGCGCCGAGTTCGAAGTGCTGACCGCGCCGGCCAACCTCGCGGCGCTGCAGGCCTGGCGTGTGCCGCTGCTGCTCGAGCTGCACGCCGATTGGATCCGCCGCCGCGGCTGCGACCCCGCGGCCCCGCTCGCCGCCCTCGCTGCGCTTGGCTATGAGCTCTCGCACGACGGCAGCGTGATCGGCGCCGCCGCCGCGGCCGCGCCGCCCCTGGTCCGCCTGCTGTGCCGCCCGCCCCGCGCCGGCGCGGGCTAATCGGCGCGTTCTGTCGCCCGCCCGGTGCGGGTTACGATAGCGCCATGCCGGCAGCGCAGCGCCGGGGGGGATTCATGCTAGGCAACGCTGGCGTCTACCTGTTCTTCGCCGCCGCCATCCTGACCACCGTTACGCTCGGGGTGGTGGTCGGCGCCTTGGCGCAATTGGCCGCCAACCGCCGTTTCAGCATGAAATCGGCCGCCTTCGACGCGGTTCTTGCCACTGCGGCTGCCTTCGCCGCCACGCTCGCGGCGGTTGACCGCGACCTCGCCCGCGGCACGCTCCGCCCCCACGAAAGCGCCGCCCTCGCCGCCGCCGCCGCGGTGGTCCTGGTCCGCCACGGGCTCGCCCGGTTCGCCCGCGGGCGCCCTAGCGCACCCCGAATTTCCGGAAAACCCTGATCTTCACCCCGTCCGCGGCCAGCGCATACACGCCGACCGCCGCCAGCAGCCCGGCGATCACGGCCCAGGGAATCGCCGTCATCAGAATCCCGTTCGCGGCCATGGCGCTCACCACCGCGATGTCCGCCGCGGTGCTCGCCAACAGCCACCCGCTCGGCCGCGACGCCCACAAACGCCCCCGCTCCCGCACTAGGTAGACGTTGGCCTGGCCGCTGAACACCAGCATCGCGAATACCAGCGTCTGCAGCTGCGGCAGCGGCAAGTGCAGCCAGAGGCGTCCGGCAAACAGCACCCCGAACGACAGCGTCAGCGCCGCCCCCGCCAGTGCGCCCGCGGTCAGCACCAGCGCCCGCACCTCCCACCGCTCGGGTCGCGGCGAAACCCCCACCCGGTCGGTCGCGATCGACATGGTGACGAAATCGTTGGTGAACAGCAGCAGCACGATCAGCAGCGGCGTGATCACGAACGACCGCGTCAGCATCACCCCCGCGGTCACGAACACCGCAATCTCGATGGTCTTGATGATCTTGTTCAGCGTGTAGGTCAGCATGCGCTGGTAGATCTGGCGGCTCACCTCCACTGCGCCCAGCATGCCGTTCAGCCCCGGCTGGGTCAGCACCAGGCTGGCCGCCGCCTTGGCCACGTCCGTCGCCGACGAGACCGCGATCCCCACCTCCGCCTGCTTCAGCGCGGGCGCGTCG
>JAKAOE010000239.1 GCA_021823305.1 Acidobacteriota bacterium | reverse complement strand
GCGGGCGCGGCGCCGCACCAGGGTGTCGAGCAGGCGGCGCAGGTCGTCCCAGTCGCCGTACCAGGCGGGCGGCGTCTCGTCGCCGGCGGCGTAGACAGCCTCGGGATCGAGCGCCTCGAGGCGCGACAGCCAGGGCTCGAACGCCTCCCAGCCGGTGACGCCGGCGTAGACCAGGTTGCGGCAGTAGACGCCGCGCAGCGGGCTGTCGGGAAACTCCCAGCGCTCGGCGTTGAAGCAGAAGCCCTGGTCCACCATGTAGACCCGCAGCCGGCGGCGCACCGCCGGGCGGCAGTAGATCACCTGGCGGCCGTTGCAGTTGCAGGTCCACTTGTCGAAGACCAGCATGCCGGCGAAGTCGCCGAGGTTGGACACCAGATCGAGGCCGGGCTCGGGCAGGTAGTCGTAGATGGGGGTGTGGGGATCGGGGGCGGGCAGGCGGGAGGCGAACTGCAGGCCGTCAGCGCAGGCGAGGGTGCGACCGCCGAAGCGCAGCACCAGGCCGGGTGAGCCGGCGACCAGTTCGGCGGGCACGTCCAGGATCGCGGCCGGCGGCACCGGCAGGCCGAGAGCGCGCGCCAGCCGGGCGGCGATCCATTCGTTGGCGAGGATGCGGCGGCCTTGGGGATTGTTGACGAACTTGACGACGTAGTAGTGGCCGTCGGCGGCGCGCAGGAGGTGGGATTGGGCGCCGCCGCGCTTAGGGCGCACGTGGTCGATGGCGGGGATGGGCATTGCGGGCTGGTCCGGACGCCCCGATTATGGCAGCCTGAAACGATGTCCCCCGAACGGGTGGGTGTGGCGGTGTTTGACCTGGACGGCGTGCTGGTGGACGTGCGCGCCTCCTTCCGGGTGGCGATCGCGCACACGCTGGCGGCGCTGGGCGGCGGCGCGCGCGCGGCGGAGGAGGAGATCCGGGAGCTGAAGCGGGCCGGGGGCTACAACAACGACTGGGACCTGACGCGCGAGCTGCTGCGGCGGCGGGGGACGGCGGTGGCGCGGGAGCGCGTGGTGGAGGTGTTCACCGACTTCTACCGCGGCCGCAACGGGCGCGGCCCGGGGCTGATCGAGCAGGAACAGTGGCTGCTGCCCGCCGGCGCACTAGTGGGGCTGGAAAGCCGCTACGCGCTGGCGCTGTTCACCGGGCGGCCGCGCCAGGACGCGGTGTACACGCTGCGGCGCTTCGGGGCGGAGGCGGCGTTCGCGACGCTGGTGACGCTGGAGGACGTGGCCGAGCAGAAGCCCGCGCCGGAGGGGCTGGAACGAATCCGGGCGCGGCACGCGCCGCTGCCGCTGGCCGCCTACGTGGGCGACACGATTGACGACGCGCGGGCGGCGGCGGCGGCGGCGGTGCCGTTCTACGCGGTGTGCGAGCCGGAGGCGGCGGCGGGGTTCCGCGCCGCCGGGGCTCAGTGGACGGGGCCGAACGTGAGCGCGGCGGCGAGCGCGCTGCTGGCGGGCGCCGGGCCGCGCACGGACTGAATGCGGCGGGCGCCGCGCCAGACCTCGGGCAGCAACTGGCGGCTGGAGGTGCAGCCGCCGAGCCGGGTGAGGCAGCGCAGGTTGAAGGCGCGGGCGGCGCGGCGCTGGAGCGCGGTGGCGCCGGAGGCGAGGCGGACGATGGTGCGGCCGGGCACGCCGCGATGGTTGATGAGCACGCTGACCTGAAAGGGCCCGCCGGGCTGGGGCCCGGCGCGCTCAAACACCAGGGCGCTGGCGATGGCGTCGCCGACGCCGGGGGAGCGGACCACCAGCATCGAGAAATCGAGCGAGCCCACGGTACCGCCGCCGGGATCGCCCGGGCTGCCGTGGCGGCGCAACAGGACGCTGAACTGGGTCACCGGCGCCAGGTGCAGACGGTACAGCCAGGTGTTCTGGAACTGGAACAGGCACTCGTCGCCGACGCAGGCGCCGGAGGCGCCGAACTGGGTGGCGAGGCGCTCGATGCGATCGAACGGCGTTTGCGCCACGCGCACCGGGCTGAGGCTGCGCAGCAGACGCCCGGCGTCGTTGCGCGGCGCGAAGATCAGCACCAGCAGCACCAGCGGCGCGCCGAGCACGAGGACGAAGGCCAGCTCGCGCAAGAGGCGGCGGCGCAGGCGGCGGTAGCGCGCCCCACTTGGGACGGACGACACAGGCTGCCCGGCCGGCGGGAGGGCGGCGCTTTCCGCCTCCGGACGCCCGTCCGCGCCGGCGGCGTCTTCCGGTGGCGGCGGTGTGTCCATGGGGCGCCTACTGGCCGGCGGGGGTGAGCAGGCGCTTGACGGTCTCGCTCACCTGTTTGCCGTCCACGCGCTGCTGGTTGGCCTGAAAATGCGCCATGGCGGCCTTCATCGCCTTGCCCATGTCGCGCGGCGAGCTGGCGCCGGTTTCGGCGATGGCGGCGCGGATCGCGGCCTCGATCTCCTGCGCCGAGAGCGCACGCGGCAGGTAGGACTCCAGGATGGCGATCTCCTCGCGTTCCTTGGCCGCCAGCTCCGGGCGCCCGCCGGCGGCAAACTGCACCGCGGCGTCGTCGCGCTGCTTGATGAGCGAGGCGAAAACCTGCTGCGCCTCGGCCTCCTCGAGCGGGCGGCGCAACTCGATTTCGCGGTTTTTGAGCGCCGCCTTGGCCATGCGCAGCGTGGACAGGCGCAACTCGGCGTGCTGCTTCATCGCTGCGACCATATCCTGCTGGATCCGTTCCGTCAGGCTCATGGCAACAGTTTAGCGGCTTTGTGGCACCAGTCGGGCGAGGCGATGCGCAGCGGGCTCAGCGGGCAGCGCGCCAGGCGTCGCGAATCGCCTCGAGCGCGCGCTGCAGCTCGCCGGCGGCGGGCGGCTCGCCGGACAGCAGGGGGATCTCGCGCGTCCAGCGGGCGAGCTCGAGCGCGCTGACGGCGTCGGGATCGGTGGAGGGAAAGCGATCACGCAGGATGGCGGCGATCTCGTCGGCGTCATCCCAACCGAGCGGCTCCCAACCCAGCGGCTCGCCCATGGGTTGCCCCCCGCTTACGGCAGCGAGAGCTCGCGCATCTGGCGGGCGCAGGCGACGATGCGGTCGGCGGCGACATCCACGTCCTGCTCGGTGGTGAAGCGGCCCAGGCCGAAGCGGAGCGAACCCTGCGCCTCGCCGGGGGTGAGGCCGAGGGCCAGCAGCACGTGCGAGGCGGCGCGGGCGGAGGAGGAGCAGGCGGAGCCGGACGACACCGCCAATTCCGGCATGCTCATCATCAGCGCTTCGGCCTCCACGCCGTGAAAGGTCAGATGCAGGTTGTGCGGCACCCGTTGGGTCATGCTGCCGTTGACGCGCACGCCCTCCAGCCGGCTTGCGATGCGCTCGAGCAGGCGGTCGCGCAGCGCGCCGATGCGGACGGCTTCCTCCTCCAGCCCGGCCTGCGCCAGCGCGGCGGCCTCGCCCAGGCCCACGATGCCGGGAACGTTGAGCGTGCCCGAACGCCGGCCGCGCTCGTGGCCGCCGCCATCCAGTTGGCAGGCGAGCTGGACGCCGTCGCGGACGTAGAGCGCGCCCACGCCCTTGGGACCGTACATCTTATGGCCGGAGAGGGAGAGCAGGTCCGCCTGCCAGCGTTTCACGTCCACCGGAATCTTGCCCGCCGCCTGGGTGGCGTCGGAATGCAGGAGGGCGCCGCGGGCGCGGACCAGGCGGCCGATCGCCTCCATGTCCTGGATCACGCCCACCTCGTTGTTCACCGCCATGATGCTGACCAGCACAGTCTCCGGGCGCAGCGCGGCCTCCAGCTCCGGCAGGCTGATCCGGCCGTCGCGGTCGACGCCCAGGCGGGTGACGGCGAAGCCTTCGCGCTCCAGGCGCGCGCACGGGTCGAGCACGGCATGGTGCTCAATGGCGCTGGTGATAACATGAGCCGGGCGGCCACCGTGACGATGCGCAATTCCCTTGATCGCCAGATTGTCGGATTCCGTGGCGCCGCTGGTGAAGACGATCTCGTTGGGGGCGGCGCCGATGAGCGCGGCGACCTGAGCGCGGGCGCGCTGCACCGCCTGCGCGGCGGTCCAGCCGTAGGCGTGGCTGGCGCTGGCGGGGTTGCCGAACTCGGTGCAGAAGTAGGGCTCCATGGCGCGCCAGACGCGGGGATCGAGCGGCGTGGTGGCGTGATAGTCGAGATAGATGGGGCGGGAAGGCATGCCCTGACTCCGCGCTGCTCCTTTAGCATACTCGCGCCGCGCCCCGGGCGCCCCGGGGGCGCCCGGGGCGCGGCCAGGGAGTAGGTCCGCCTGTGCAGCCTTTCGACGCCCGGACCGCGCGCGTGCTGGCGACCGTGCTGCTTTACGGGCTGGCGCTGGGGTTCCTCTATCTGGCCTGGC
>JAKAOE010000238.1 GCA_021823305.1 Acidobacteriota bacterium | reverse complement strand
GCGTGGTGCTGCTGCTAACGGCCGAAACCCTGTGGCTGCTGCGCAACCGGCTGATCCTGGCCTACGTGTTCATGGGTGTAGTGCCGGTACTGCTCATTGCGGGCATGCTGGGCCTCGGGGCGTACATGTTCTACGGCCAGTATGCCGCCTACCTGCTGGTCAACGAGCTCAACCAGCGCACGCGCAACGTGGGGGCGGTGAACACGCTCACGCTGCGCGAGCTGGAGCGGCATCCCGACCGGGCGGGCGATGCGGCGGCACTGGCGCACTACTACGCCAGCTATTACTTTCCGCGTTTCGGCGGTGTGCATACCTACGCCTATGACGCCGCGGGCAAGGCGCTAAGCCGGCCGGCCGAGCACTTCGGGCCGCTGAGCGGGTGGGTACGGCAGCACTTTTTGGGGCTGATCGTGGACCAGCACGGCTACGCCATGGCCGGCTTCGGCGAGTCGGCGGGCAAGGAGCCGGAGCAGGTGCTGACCTGGTATCCGATGGCGGCGCGCATGCTGAACGCGATGGCGCGCCCGCTGGGGGCGGTGTCGCTGGGCCAGGCCGGTTTCGTAAACCTGGCCAGCGTGGGCCGCGCCAGCGAGACCGGGCCGGCGCCGGTGCTGGCCAGCACCGCGCCGCTGCGGCCGGCAAGCAGTAACTTCGACATCAAGATCACGAGCTGGGCGTTCATCCCGGTCACCGATTGGGCCACCGGGCAGCAAAAGATGGTGGTGGCGACGATCACCACGCGACCCTCGATGCTCAACGATCAGCTGTTCGCCACCTTCCAGCAAAGCCGCACCAGCACCTCGCTGGCCTCGCGCTGGCCGCTGGTGCTGCTGGGGGTGATCGGCGTCGGGTTCCTGATCATCGAGGTGTTCTCCTTCATCGCCGGGGTGCGGTTGACGCGCTCGATCACGCGCGCGGTGAACGACCTCTATGTCGGCACCGAGTACGTCAACCGCGGGCAGTTCGACCACCGTATCCCGGTGCGTTCGCGCGACCAGTTGGCGGCGTTGGAGATCAGTTTCAACAATATGACCGCTTCCATCCAGCGCCTGCTGGAGGAGCAGCGGCAGAAGCAGCGGCTGGAGAGCGAGCTCACGATCGCGCACGAGGTGCAGGCGCAGCTGTTTCCGCGCACCCCGCCGCGGGTGCCGGGGCTGGAGATCTCCGGGCGCTGCCTGCCGGCGCGGGTGGTGAGCGGCGACTACTTCGATTTCCTGCAGCTCGGGCCGGAGCGGGTCAGCCTGGCGCTGGGCGACATCAGCGGCAAGGGAATCTCGGCGGCGCTGCTGATGGCCACCATCGTGGCGGCGGTGCGAGCCTACCAGCCCAGCACCAGCGAGCGCATGGTGCGGGCGGCGGCGGTGGGCGGCGGCAGCGGCAACGGCGACGACCCCGAGACCGGCCCGGCGATGCTGCTGGAGCGGCTCAACCAGCAGCTGTATCACAGCACGCCGCCGGAAAAGTACGCCACGCTGTTTTACGCCGTTTACGACGCCGCCACCCGGCGGCTGACCTACTCCAACGCCGGGCACCTGCCGCCGGCGCTGTTCGGGCGGGACGGCATCCGGCGGCTGGACCGGGGCGGCATGGTGGCGGGGCTGTTCGAAAGCGTGCGCTTCGAGGAGTCGGCGGTGGAATTGGAGCCCGGCGACGTACTGGCCGCCTGGAGCGACGGCATCACCGAGCCGGAGAACGAGTACGGGGTGGAGTTCGGCGAGGCGCGGCTGCTGCAGATGATCGAAACCCACCGCGCGCGGCCGCTGAGCGAGATCCAGCACCTGGTGCTGACCGCGGTGCGGGAATGGAGCGGCACGGAGGAACAGGCCGACGACATCACGCTGGTGCTGGCGCGGGTCACCTAGAGCCCGGCGCGCGCCTGGCGGCGGTAGAAGTCGTCCAATCCGGGCGGGGAGCGGCGCAACGCCCCCAGGCGCCGCTGGCGCTCCAGCGCCAATTCGACAAAGCGCAGCGGAAACACCGCCGTCAGCGGCGCGCGCCACAACAGGATGGCCGACTCGCCCTCGAACGGCAGCGCGGCCACACGCCAGGACGGAGCGGCTTCGGCGGCGAGGGCGGCCCAGGACCGCGGCCCGAGGTAGAGGCGAGTGAGCGGGTCGCGACGCCCCCACTCGGTATGGCGCTGGGCGGCGGCGATGTTGGAGACGAAGACGGCGCGGCGCGCCACCCGCACCAGCCCGGCGAGCGCGGCGCGGGCGTCATCGGCGGCTAGGTATTGCAGCACGCCGTTGCACCAGGCGGCATCGAACGCCGCGGCCTTGAAGGGCAGGCGGGCACAGTCGGCGCGCACGCTGCGCGCGCCGCCGAAGGCGCGCGCGGCACTGGCGAGGCCGTGGCGGCTGCGGTCGAGGCCGGTGACGCGCAGGCCGAGATCCTGGCGGGCGTAGGCGGCGAGCGCGCCCTTGCCGCAGCCGGCGTCGAGCAGGCTCTCGGCGCCGCTCAACTCGGCCAACGCGGAAAGCTGGGCCTCGACAATGGGGAAATAGTCGGGAAAGTAGCCATAACCCCGGACTTCGTCCCCGCCTTTGAGGCCGGGAGCGAACCCAGGATCTTCGAAGTACCGCTCTTCGAATTCCGCGGCGTTCATTCGCGCAGTTCGTCGCGCCAGTCCGGCTTGTGCTTCTCGTCCTCGCGCCGGCGGCGCACCGGGACGGCGCGGGTGGGCGGCGGCGAGCCCAGCGTGGCGCGCGCCTTGGCGCGGACCAGCGTGGCAGCCGACGGCGGGCGCGGCTTTTTCTTGCGGGGCACGGCTGCTTTTATCCTACGGCAGGCGCGGCCAGCTCCAGCCAAAGCCGCCAGATCAGCTCGATCGGAAGGCCGACGACGTTGGAGTAGGAGCCTTCGATGCGGCGCACGAAGGCGGCGGCGCCGCCCTGTATGGCGTAGGCGCCGGCCTTGTCGCGCGGCTCGCCGCTGGCCACGTAGGCGGCGATCCGGCGGGCGCTGAGCGGGGCGAACCAGACGCGGGTGACGGCCACGGCGGCGGCCTCGCGGCCGCCGGCGTCGCGCAGGCAGACGCCGGTGAGCACCTCGTGGCGGCGGCCGGCGAGGCGGCGCAGCATGGCGGCGGCTTCGGCGTCGGAGGCAGGCTTGGCCAGGATGGCGCGGCCCAGCGCGACCGTGGTGTCCGCGCCAAGGACCACGCTTCCCTTCCCTGCCCGCGGCGGGCGCAGAGCGCGCGCCTTCGCCTTCGCCAGGCGGAGCACATAGGCGGCGGGCGGCTCGCCGCGACGCACGGACTCGTCCACCTCGGCCGGACGAACGCGCAGCGGCCAGCCGGCGCGCTCGAGCAGCTCGCGGCGGCGGGGCGAGGCGGAGGCCAGCAGGATCAAGGCGCCGGCGCCGCCGGCGCGGCGGCGGCCGTGCGTGCGCGCACCAGCTGCCAGATCAGCAGCGCGTAAAGCGGCGCGTACTCGATCCAGCTCCAGAGCGGCGAACGGCCGACGGCGTAGCCCCACACGACAGCCAGCGCAAAGTAAATCCAGGCGGGCTCGGGGAAAAGGACGGTGAAGGGCAGAATCCACAACGCCATGGCCGGATGCACGTGCGGCAGCGCCAGTAACAGCGCGCCGATGGTGGCGAATACGGCGCGAAAGGGATCCATCTGCGTGCTCTTGCCGCGAATCCAGAGCCCGGCGGCGAGCGCGGCGGCCACCAGCGCCAGGGCCGCCGCCCAGGCGGCGCGGCTGCCGAACCAGGCCTGCAGCAGCGAAAACAGGCTGGCGTTGAAGGGCGGCGCGGCCAGGCGTAGGCGCAGGTTGAGGGCGACGGCGGGGAAGATGAGCCGGCGGTTGAAAAACAGGTACGGCAGCCAGATGGCGGTGGCGGCGGCCAGCATCCAGGCCAGGACGGCTTTCCACTTGCGGCCGGCGGCGGCCAGCACCAACGGCAGGGCGAGCAGCGCGTACCAGGCGGTGAGCGCGGCGGCGGCGGCGGCCACGCCGGCGCGTTTGCGTTCCCGCGCGGCCCAGTCCAGCGCCAGCAGCAGCAGCAGCACCGCGGCCGGCGCCATGTGTCCGTTGCCGGCGACCTCGAAGACGGCGAGCGGCGACCAGGCATAGAGCAGCGCCCATTCCGGCGGCTGCGCCCGCGCGCGCAGCAGGCGGATCAGCAGCAGGATGAGCAGCAGATCGAACCCGGCCCAGGCTAACTTCATCAGCCGCAGGCCGCGGAACAGCGCGTAGGCCGCGTGCAGCAGCATTTCGGCGAAGGGCGGCCGCCAGGCGGCGACCTGCGGCGCCGGCAGCCCGGCGGGCGGCGCCAGCGGAGCGAAGAGCGCGTTCGCGGGCGGATAGGGATAGGGGTTGA
>JAKAOE010000237.1 GCA_021823305.1 Acidobacteriota bacterium | reverse complement strand
TAGCTTCTTCATGGGAGACCTCGGAAAGATGCCTTCATACTGCCAGAGAAGTATAGCGCGGCAGGGATACCTCGCGATACAGGGGCGCCCGGCTACTCCACCGTTACGCTCTTGGCCAGGTTGCGCGGCTGGTCGACATCGCACCCCCTGCGTACGGCCATGTGGTACGCCAGCAGTTGCAGAGGGATAACCTCCAGGATCGGCAACAGCAGTTCGTGGGACTGGGGAATGTGGATGACGTGCTCGACGAGCTGAGCGATGTGGGTGTCGCCCTGGATGGCGATGGCGATGACTCTTCCCCCGCGCGCGGTGACCTCCTGGATGTTGGAGAGGGTCTTCTCATACTTCAGAACCGAGCTGGGATCGCCTGGATCCTGGGTGGCGATGCAGACCACCGGAAGCGTCTCGTCGATGAGCGCGTTGGGGCCGTGCTTCATCTCTCCGGCGGGATAGCCTTCGGCGTGGATGTAGGAGATCTCCTTGAGCTTCAGGGCGCCTTCCAGGGCGATGGGATAGTGGATGCCCCGGCCCAGGAAGAGAAAGTCGCGGGCGGTGGAAAACGCGCGAGCCAGCTCGTGGCATGTTTCGTCGACCGTGCGCAGGATCTCCTCGATCTGAGCGGGGATGCGGGAGAGCTCGTTGACCAGATGGAGTGACTCCCGATCGGTGATCTGACCGCGCACCTGGGCGAGATAGAGGGCCAGGGTGAAGAGAGCGGTAAGCTGGGCGGTGAAGGCCTTGGTGCTGGCCACGCCGATCTCCGGACCGGCGTTGGTGGTGATGACGCCCTCGGCCAGGCGCGTCACCGCGCTGCCCACCACATTGCAGATAGCCAGCGTCTTGGAGCCTTTGGCGATGAGCTCATGCTGCGCGGCGATGGTGTCTGCCGTCTCGCCGGATTGAGTAATGAGCAGGCCCAGGCCGCTGGAGTCCGGAATGGGGTCGCGGTAGCGGTACTCGCTGGCGTAGTCGACGTCGACGGGGAGGCGGGCGAGACGCTCAATCATGAACTTGCCGGCCAGGGCGGCATGCCAGGAGGTTCCGCAGGCGACGATGCGCACGGCGTTGAAGGCGCGGAAGTCGTCGCGGCTGAGGCTTTCGAGCGGCTGGCCCTGCTTGTCGAGCACCAGGACGGGCACGTCCACCAGCGTGGTGGAGGCGCGGATCAGCGGCACCTGGGGCAGCTTCAGGGGCTGCTGCCGGGTTTGGCGCTGCTGCGCGGCGGCGGCGAGGCCCAGCGCCAGCGCCACCGCGGCGACTCCGCCCGCCTTAACTGCGCGCCCGTGCATAGCCTTAGGATACCCGGGAACAGAGCGCCACGCTGGCGCGGGCTGGTTGCCGCCTGGCGCGCCCCAGCGAGGCGCAGCGCCGGGTTGGGGCCTCTGGGGCCCCGGCCCGGCGCGAGCATAAGCGGGACGCGCGGCGGAGCCGCGCTGGGGCCCGCGCCAGTCAATGATCAGCGCACCAGCGGAGCGGAGCGGGTGATGAGGTAGACGCCGAAGACGATGGCGGTGGCGCCCATCCAGCGCTGCAGCGAGATGTGCTCGCCCAGGAAGGCGCGGGAGGCGATGAGCAGGAGCACGTAGCTCATGCTGGTGAGGGGGAAGGCGTAGCTCAGGTCCACGCGCGAGAGCACGCCCCACCAGACGGCGGCCTGGGCGCAGTAAACGCCGACGCCGGCGAGCACGCGCCAGTTCTGCAGCGCCTCCCAGGTGAAGCCGGCGAGGGCGACGGGGTCGAAGGGCGAGCCCTGCATCGCCGGCAGGCGGTTGATGCCGGACTTGTACAGCAGTTGTCCGGCCACCTCCATGGCCACGGCGATGAGGATCATGAGGAAGACAGTCACGCTAGGGTTCTTCTGGGGAACGGCGTCCATGGCGCGTCAAGCCTGCCGTGGGCGCTGCCCCTGCCATTGAAACACACCGGGCTGCGGCAGGCCGACGTGCTCGAGCACGCGCGCCGCGAATTGCGCGGTCATCGCCTCGGCGGTGAGGGCGCCGTCGTAGAAGGCGGGGACGAGCGGGAAGATGGTCGCGCCCGCCTCGCTCGCGGCCAGCAGGTTTTGGAGATGGATGCGGTTGAGCGGCGCCTCGCGCACGGCGAGGATGAGGCGGCGGCGTTCCTTGAGGCAGACGTCGGCGGCGCGCTCGATCAGGCTGTCGGCGAGGCCGTGGGCGACGGCGGCGCAGGTGCCCATGCTGCAGGGAGCGACGATCATGCCCTGGCTGGGATAGGAGCCGCTGGCGATGGAGGCGCCGATGTTGCGGTCGTCGTGGACTTCGGTCTTGTGCGCCGGGCGGCCGAGCAGGCGGTGCGCCAGCTGGTCGAGCGTGCCCTCGGGCAGATCGAGCTCCTCGCGCGCCACGCGCAGGCCGTGGGGCGAAGCCACCAGGTCCACGTGGGCGACGCGGGCATCGCGCTCCAGCAGGGTCAGCAGGGCGCGCGCCACCCCCGCACCGCTGGCGCCGGTGATGGCCAGCGTCAGGATGGCGGCCGTCTCCACAAGGATTAGAGTAACAATCCCGGCGCGGCTTCGGCCCTACAATTTCAGGGTGGACGAACAAGAATTGACAAGCCTGCTGGAGGAGGTGGCCGCCGGGCGGCTGGCGCCGGCGGGGGCGGTGGCGCGGCTGCGGCGGATGCCGTTCGAGGATTTGGGGTTCGCGCGGGTGGACCACCACCGCCCGCTGCGCCAGGGCACGGCGGAGGTGATCTTCGGGCAGGGCAAGACGCCGCACCAGATCGCGGCGATCGCGGCCGCGGTGGCGCGCGAAAGCCAAAACCTGCTGATCACGCGCGCCGGCGAGGAGGCGGCGGAGGCGGTGCAGGCGGAGCTGCCGGCGGCGGAGTACCATCCGCTGGCGCGGGCGCTGACGCTGCGGCGCCAGCCGCCGCCGCGGGGGCGGGGCGCGGTGCTGGTGGTTTCGGCCGGCACCAGCGACGTGCCGGTGGCGGAGGAGGCGGCGCTGACGGCGGAGATGTTCGGCGGGCCGGTGGAGCGGCTGTACGACTGCGGGGTGGCGGGACTGCACCGGCTGCTGGCCGAGGTGGGGCGGCTGCAGCAGGCGCGCGCGATCGTGGTGGCGGCGGGCATGGAAGGCGCGCTGCCGAGCGTGGTGGCGGGGCTGGTGGCGGCGCCGGTGATCGCGGTGCCGACCAGCATCGGCTACGGCGCGAGCTTCGGCGGGCTGGCGGCGCTGCTGGGCATGCTGAACAGTTGCGCCGCCAACGTGAGCGTGGTGAACATCGACAACGGCTTCGGCGCGGGCTTCGTGGCGGCGGCGGTGAATCGGTAGGGCGGTGCCCTCAAAAAAACAACGCGCACCCGCGGAGGGGTGCGCGTTGGAAGATTTGGATTGTGCTTCGGGCGAGTGCTACCGCCGGTCGGAAGCCTACTTCTTCGGCGGGGCGATGGCGTCCTTGGCCGCCTTGGCGACGCGGAACTTCACCACCGTCTTGGCCGCGATTTTGATGGCCTCGCCGGTCTGCGGGTTGCGCCCCATGCGCGCCTTCCGCTGCTGCTTGACCAGCTTGCCCAGCCCCGGGATGGTGAACTGCCCGCTGCGCTTGGTCTCCTTGATGGCCAGCGCCGCCAAAGCCTCGAGATACTGCGCCGACTCCTTTTTGTTCAAGCCGGTCGCGTCAGCCAGACTGGAAACGATCATTGTCTTGGTCAAACCTGCCATGCAACCTCCTCAGGAACGGTACGAAAAACAAGGGTGATTGTACACGACGCTGCGCTAAAAGTGGCATGAGGAAAGGAAAATTTTCACCCGAGTCACAAACCGGCTCAGCCCGCCGGGCCAGCATGCGGCGATGGCGCTGCCCTGATAAATGGCCTCGAAGCCAGCCTCGCCGCGGGAGACAGTAAAGCGAGGTTCGATGCGCCAGTGAGCGGCGGCGGGGGCGGTGAGCTCGATTTCGATGCCGCGCCAGCCGTCGAGCAGGCTGAGCGGGGTGGGCGGAAGCTCTCCGGCGAAGCGCAGGTCGAGGCGGCGGCCGTCATGGCGGAAGCCGCGGTCGGGGGCGTCGGGGGCGAGCAGGTTGAAGAGCCATTCCAAGCGGGCGGGGGCGCCGGGGGCGTCGGATTCGACCGCCACTTCCAGGGTGTCGCCGTCCAGGGTATAGACCTTGCGCAGCGGGCCGCAGGCCAGCTCGACGCGGCCGGGGACGGCGCCGACGACGCGATAGGCGGCGTCGGGCGCGGGTGCTCCGTTTTGATACCAGCGGCCGCCGGCGGCGGCGAAGGCGTCGTAGACCAGCAGAGCGTCGAGCTCGGCGGCGGGCGTGGCGACGGGGCCGGGGAGGGGGGCGGGGCCTTCGGCGGCGGAACGGCGCAGGTCG
>JAKAOE010000236.1 GCA_021823305.1 Acidobacteriota bacterium | reverse complement strand
AGAAACTCATCGGTCTGAGCCGCGGTGATGCGCCTCCGGCGCTCTCCAATCAACAGGGCGTTGCGAACTTCGAACCACCAGACGGCGGGAGCAAGGACAACGGACGCCCTTGCCCGCTCACGCAGCGCCACGGCCCGCGGATGCTGCTCATCGGGCAGGAGCCAGCTCAATACGACGGAGGCGTCCAACACCAGGGGGAGGCTCACATCCGCCCTTCGTTTTTCCACTCCAGGAGCTCCTCAAGCGTTACCGGGAGGTTCTGCTTGCGGATCTCGTCAATCCTGCGAAACGCCTCCTCCACCCGCTTCCGGCGCGCCTCCGCCTCGGGCTCGATCCGCGCAATGGGCTCGCCGCGGCGCGTGATGACGATCGTTTCGCCGCGCTCGACCTCGTCAAGCAGCTCCGCGAACTTGGCCTTGGCCACAGAAGATTGCACTTGCCGCATAGGTTCATTATAAACCGGTCAACTTGTCCGGTCATCTGGCCACAGCATGCGATCATGCTGCCGCGCCCGTAGGCGGCGCTATTGAGTCCTAGGGGAGCCCCAAAAGCTTATGCACCGATCTGGCGGACCCGGTTCGCGCGCCGAATAAAATCCGGCGCCGGGCGTTGCGCTGGGTCCGGCGGAAGAAAGATGGGGCCCAGCGGCGCCCGAAAAGCCTCCACCCCGCCCGCCAGACCAAGACCCCGAAGCGTAGCCACGCTCGCCTCGCTGATACGCATTTCGAATTCCTCCGTCAGATAAATGAGCCCCGCATCGAACGCACGATGGTAAGTCGGGGAAAGTGCGATGCCGTTCTGCACGTGGTCGCTGCTACCGGGTGCGCCGACAGGCAGAATATGCGCTGCGTCAACGAGCCGAAGTTGGACCCGCGTAACCGCGCACCGGTTGCCGTACGCGAACGTCACTCGCCGCCGGAAAGCGGCATCGCGGCTGAGCCGAGCAACCTCAGAGACAAGCCGGCGGCGGTCAGATGCCGGCGGCGGCGGGCCCACGGGAGGGGCAGGCTCGCGGGCGGACTGCTCGAGCGCGCGCAATAGCTTCGCATCGCCGCCAAGGCGGTGTAGCGCCCCTGCGTTCATGGCGTACGCCATAAGCATGTCGGGCCGAATTCCAACCGCTATTTCGGAATTCGTCTTCCTATGGAAGCTGAGGCCGGAATCCTCCGCCGCGCGGAGGGCGACCCTGTCTATCTGGACCGACGACGACCCCGGCGTGAACGTGCGGTGCCGCGCCACGTCGAAACCCGCGAACAGGCCGAGCGAGGGCTCAAATCCGAGCAGTATCGTCGGGCCGTCATCGAACGACTGCAGCGGCGACTGCACAGACGTCATCTGGATGCGAAATTCGTTGGCGAGCTGCGGGCGGCCGCCGGGCGTCAGCGTCCACGCATATACGTAAACAGCGACCAAATCGCTAGGGCCCGCCACCAGGTACCTGCGCGGCTGCCGCCGCGGAGGCGATACCAGTGTGGCGGCATAACCGGACTGCAATATCGCATCCGCGATCGCCTGGGTCAGTTGCTCAGATCGGGCGGCCGGCACCAACCCTCCTCTTCCTGCCGCCGTCCGCCGGGAGAGGCTTCTCCGGGCCGTTCCACAGCGCCGCAGGGTGATGCAGCCTGTAAGAGCTGCCGTTGGAGCTCGCACTGAAAAGCGCAGCCTGCTCCGGTTGGCCCTCGCGCTCGAAACGCCCCATTGCCGCCTGCACGTAGTCGTCGCGAATCTCCACGCAGGCCCACTTCCGGCGCAGCCGCTCGCAGACCTCCCCGGTCACGCAGCTCCCCGCGAAGGGGTCCAGCACCGAGTCGCCGGCATCTGTCAACATCCGAACGAAAAACTCCGGCACCGCCGCCGGGAAGCGCGCTGGGTGGGGCTTAAGGCCATGCCTCTCACAGTAGCGCAGGTAGTACGAATTGCTTTCCGTGTTCGGCACGGCGATGATGTTCGGCGGGATCGAGGCCCCGTTATCCCACGCGAACTTCGAGCTGATGTCGTGGCCGCTCGGGCGCAACTTCGCGCGATAACCGTTCTTCAACAGCCCCCTCATCGCCTCGCTATAGGGCGTCAGCACACGCGTGTTGCTCGCCTTCGGCCAAGGGGTGACCGAGAACCACCACACAACGTTCACCGCGTCCTTGACGCGAATACGACGAACTGTCACCCATTCCGCCGGGCTGGGGAGCTTAGAGGGATTCCACCAGAAAAATTCCTGCGCGAGATAGAACCCGATCTCGCGGCATAGCATGATGGCAAGCTCGAAATGGTAGAGAGAGCGCGTCGGCTGGCCGGGGATCCACGCCCCGCCAATGTCAACTACCAGCGAACCACCGGGCTTGAGAATCCGCCGGAAGGCGTGCCCAAATTGCTTAAACCAGTCAACGTATTCATGGCTCTCGACGTTCCCGTAATCCTTCTTCCGAACCAGCCCGAAAGGCGGGCTCGTCACGACCAAGTCGACCGACTCAGGCCTCAGCGAGGCCATGTAGTCCAAAGAGTCGCCGAGCACGATGCGGCCGAATCGTGTGCGATGGTAGTTCGGCATTCCGGCCCTGCACTAGAGTACACGCGGCGGCTCCCGGCGGCCAGCAACGTTCCACCCGAGGCCCAATTGCGGAGGGGCCGCCCCGGAGGCACGTGGCGGCCCCTCCGGGCGCGGGAACCACAGTGCGGGCGCCGACGTATCGGCCGCCGCACCCACCTGTGCTCGTTCACCCCCCGGCCGCAAATGTTCCCCGAAGAACTGGTCCACCCGCCGCCAGGCGTCCTCAAGCACAAAAGCCCGGTCGAAGTAATGAAATTCGCCCGGGTACATCATGAATTGCACCAGGTCGCCCTTGCCCGCCTTCAGGATGGAGTCGAGCAACAGCGTGGTCTCCCAGAAGGGCACGTTGACGTCGGCGGTGCCCGCCAGGATGAGCAGCGGCCGCTGCAGCCGCCCGATGCGCGGGGTGACGGCGGCGCGGGCATAGAGCTTCGGATGCTGCTGTGGCGTGCCCATGCGCTGCTGCATCCAGCCCGAGTGGTAAGGATCGCGGTAGTAGAAAGCCGGATTGACCAGCCCGGCGACGTCCACCGCGCAGGCGAACAGGTCGGGCTGGCGGGTGATGGCGGTGAGCGTGAAGTAGCCGCCGTAGCTCAGGCCCCAGACGCCGATGCGATTGGGATCCACGTACGGCAGCGTCTTCAGATAGGCGGCGGCGAGCCGGGCGTCGCTGGCGTCCTGCCCGCCGACGTCATGGTAGACCGCCTCCCGCCAGGCGCGGCTGTAGCCGATGCTGCCGCGGTAGTCCGGGGCAATGACGATATACCCCTCCTGCAGCAGGTACTGATGGAAGGCGTAATAGACCGCTTCCTTGCGGTCGGGGTGCCAGCCGTCGTAGTTCTGGTTCACGCCGTCGGGATGAATCCAGACGATCGCGGCGTGCTTGCGCGACTTGTCCAGGTGATGCGGGAGGAAGAGCCACGCCGGCACCTGCTGGCCGTCGGCGGCGGGATAGTGAATCAGCTTGGGGGCGACGAAGTCGTAGCCGTGCATGCTGGCGGGCATCGAGTGGGTCAGCCGCAGCGGCGTCCCGCCTGCCGACGAAACCACATAAATGTCCGGCGAGTGCTGCGCGTCGGTGTGCTGGTAGGCGATGCGCCGGTCGTGCGGCGACCAGACCGCGTTGATGTTCGTGCCGCGGCCGTGCGTGAGCCAGACGACGGTGGCGTCGGCGGGGGAACCGTGCAGCGTGACCACGCCGATCTGGCGGTCACCGGGGCGTCCGGGCTGATTCGCGTCGAAGGCGATGCGGTCGCCGTGGTGCGACCACACCGGGCGCCAGGAGTCGAAATCCCCACGCGTGACCTGCACCGCGGGCGCGCCGTCGGCGGGCATCACGTAAAGCTGGTCCCAGCCGCTGATGTCGCTGCCGAACAGGATCCATTTGTGGTCGGGCGAAACCTGCGGCGTGGCGCCGCGGTCGATCATGCTCCAGAACTTGTCCTCGTGATCCACGTGCACCGCGCGCGCCGGCCCGCCGCGGGCGTCGAGCAAGTAGATCGTGCGGCTCTTGTAGTCGCGCGCCACGTGGCTCAGCACCAGCGTGGTGGCGTTGACCCAGCTCGGTGCGCCATAACCGCCGCTCGGCCCCTGCACCGCGACCGGCGCTCCGCCCGCCGGCGCGGCGACGTAGAGCTTGCCCGGGACGAACTGGCTGCGGGCGAAGATCAGCTTGCGTCCCACCTGGGGAAAGGTGATGTTGTGCGGCACGACGTGCGCGCCTACGCTGTAGGCGATGCGGCGGCTGTCCGGCGACCAGTCGAGCCCCCCGATCGGTTCGGCGGCACGCGCGAGCACGCGCGGCGCACCCCCGGC
>JAKAOE010000235.1:1069-4370 GCA_021823305.1 Acidobacteriota bacterium | reverse complement strand
CATGCCGGCCATCACCGGGCGCTTCCGTCTGGGCGACGCGCGTCACTGCATCGCCGACATTGCCGCCGCCCGGCGGCGGCTCGGCTACGAGCCCCACGTCGAACTGCGGCAAGGGATGTGCGAGCTGGCCGCCTGGCTGCGCCGGCAGCGCCCGGCGCCGGCGTCCCGGCACGCGCCGCGGATGCAGGAACACGCCACGGCGGAGCTGCGCGCCTTCGGGCTGACCGGCTAAGGCGGCTGGCTCCGATGCCGCGCCGCCTGCGGGTATTGATGACCTCCGACGCCGCCGGCGGCCTGGCGGCGCACACCCGCACCCTGGCCGCGGCGCTCACCGCCCGCGGCCACCAGGTCTGGCTGGCGGTGTTTGGCCCGGGCGCGCAGTCCGATTGGCCGGCCGGCGTCGAGCTCTTCGCCGCGGACTACCGGCTGGAATGGATGGATGGCCAGGACGGCGAAGACCTGCCCGGCGAAATCGCCGCCAGCCGCCGCTGGCTTCAGGAGTTGGCGCGGACATGGCGCCCCGACCTGCTGCACTGCAATCAATTTGGCTACGTCGGCTGCCTGGCCGGCGTGCCGTCCCTGCTAGCCGTCCATAGCGATGTGGTCTCCTGGTGGCGCAACGTGCGCGGCGGTCTGCCGCCGGACTCCGCGTTTCATCGTTGGTATCGCCGCCTGGCGCTGGAGGCGCTGGCAGCCGCGCGCGCCGTGGCTGTTCCCAGCCGTACCGCCGCCGCCGACCTGAACGCCAGCTTCAGCTTTGCCCACCCGGTGGAGGTCATCCCCAACGGGTGCGCCGCCGCCGCCCTCCCGCCTTACCCGAAACAGTTGCAGGCGGTGACGCTGGCCCGCGCCTGGGATCCAGCCAAGCAGATCGCCCTGCTAGGCGCCTGTCACGCCGCGCGCCGCGCAGGCTGGGAGCTGGCGGTCGCGGGCGAAACCGTGCACCCCGCCACCGGCGCGTGCGTGCCGGCGCCGGAAGGCGTACGCCTGCTGGGCCGTCTGCCCGCCTCCCAGGCGGCCGAAATGCTACGCCGCGCGGCGGTCTACATCGCCACCAGTTGCTATGAACCCTTTGGTCTGGCGCCGCTCGAGGCCGCGCTTTCCGGCTGCGCGCTGCTGCTCAACGACATTCCCAGCTTTCGCGAGATTTGGGGCGACGCGGCAGCTTACTTTTCCCGCAACGACGGCGCCGCGCTCGATGCGGCGCTTGTCCAGCTCGCGCTGGCGCCCGCCGAGGTCGCCCGCCTCGCCGCCCGGGCGCACCGCCGGGCGGGCAAGCTCGGCGCCGACGCGATGGCCGTCGCCTACGCCGCCGCCTACGCCCGCTGCCTCGCCTGACCATGCAGATCCGCTACTTCGCGCATTCCTGGCTGTCGGACTGGAACCATGGCAACGCCCACTTCCTGCGCGGCCTGGCCGACGAACTGGGGCGCCGCGGCCACAGCGTGCGCCTGTATGAGCCGATGCCTTCGGCGCGCGGCGGCTGGTCATTGGAGAACCTGCTTGCCGAGCCGGAAGGCACCGCCGCGGTGAGCGCCATGCGCGCCGCTTATCCGCAACTCGACATCCGCCTGTTCGGGCCGGGCGCGGCCAACGCCTCCCTGCCCGGCCCGCCGCTGCCCCGGGTGGCCGAATGGGCGGCCGAGCTGCGCCATGCCGACGTCGTGCTCGTGCATGAATGGATGGAGCCCGGGTTGCTGCCCTGGCTCCTGCGGCAACGCCGCCGCTTCGGCTTCCGCCTGTTGCTGCACGATACCCACCACCGCGCCGCCACCGACCGTGCCTGGATCGAACGCCTGCCGCTCCGCGCCCTCGACGGCGTCCTCGCGTTCGGCGAGAGCCTGCGCCAAATTTATGAGCGCCTAGGCGCCCGGCGGACGTTTACCCTGCACGAAGCCGCCGATCTTCGTCGTTTCGGACCGCGGCGCGGCGGTGAGTACACCGCCGACGCCCTCTGGATCGGAAACTGGGGTGACGAGGAACGCACCTGGGAGCTCGAGACCTTCCTCTGGCAGCCGCTGCGCGCCGCCGGCGTCCGCGCCCATGTTTACGGGGTGCGGTATCCGCCGGAAGCGCAGACGCAACTGCGCAAGATTCAGGTAGCCTACCGCGGATACCTGCCGAATCTAGCGACGCCGGAAGCTTACGCCGCAGCGCGACTTGCCTTGCATATTCCCAGGCGCCCCTACGTGGCAATGCTGCCCGGCATTCCGACCATTCGCATGTTTGAGGCCCTGGCCTGCGGCGCGGCCCTGCTTTCGGCCCCCTGGACCGACAGCGAACGGCTCTTCGCGCCCGGCGATTACCGAATCGCCCGCGACGGCATTGAGATGGAGACGCTCATGGTGCAACTGTTGGCCTCTCCGGAGCAACGAAGCCAACTGGGCCGGCATGGGGCGGCGACCATTGCCGCGCGGCACACTTGTGCCCACCGCGCCGCCGAATTCGAGAGTCTGTGCGCTCAATTGGAATAAGCTTGTGACCTCCAGCCGCCTGCACATCTTCGCCTTCGGCTCCAGTCTGACCTCGGCCTATTGGAATGGGGCCGCCACGTATTACCGTGGACTGTACAAGAATCTGCACCGGCTGGGGTATCGCATCACCTTCGCCGAACCCGACATCTACGACCGGCAACGCCATCGCGACTTCGCCGCCGATCCTCCATTCGCCCACTGCCCGGTATACCGCGGGCGCGCCGAACTTGACGCGCTGTTGCGCGCGGCGCGCTCCGCCGACGTCATCGTCAAACACAGCGGCATCGGCGCCGAGGACGATTATCTCGCCGCCGCCCTGCCCGCCGCCGCCGCGGCCGCCCCCTGCGGCGCCCGCCCGCGCACCGTGTTCTGGGACGTGGATGCTCCGGCCACGCTGGCTGAGTTGGAAGCCTCGCCCGCGCATCCGCTGCGCCAAGCGCTCCCGGACTACGACCTGGTGTTCACCTACGGCGGCGGCCCTCCGGTCTTGGCGCGTTACCGCCGCCTGGGCGCCCGCGACTGTTTCCCGATCTACAACGGGCTCGACCCGGAGACGCACCATCCCGCCCCGCCGCACGAGCCCTGGCGCGCCGACCTGGTCTTCCTCGGCCACCGCCTGCCCGACCGCGAAGCGCGCGTCCGGCACTTCTTTTTCGGCGCGGTGGCGCGTGCCCCGCGCCAGCGATTTCTACTGGCGGGCGAAGGCTGGGGCGATATGGCCCTACCGTCGAACGTCGTCCGCTGCGGTTTCATCGCGCCCGACGAGCACAATCGCTTGAACGCCTCCGCCCGGCTGGTGCTCAACCTCAACCGCGACTCGATGGCCC
>JAKAOE010000235.1:0-1059 GCA_021823305.1 Acidobacteriota bacterium | reverse complement strand
TCCCACCCGCATCTTTGAGGCGGCCGGCGCCGGCGCGGCGATCGTCAGCGACGCCTGGGCCGGCATGGGCCTGTTCTTCGAGCCCGGACGCGAAATCCTCCTCGCTTCCGGGCCGGAGGCGATTGCGGCTCACCTCGCCGCACTCTCGCCGGACGACGCCCGCGCCCTGGGCCGGCGGGCGCGCGACCGCGCCCTCGCCGAACACACCTACGAGCGCCGCGCCCGGCGCGTGGATCAACTCCTGCTCGCACCGCGGGCGGTGCGCCCGGCCGCCGAACCAGCGCTGGCCAACTAGCCGTTCTCCCATGGACCTGGTCTTTTTCGGTTTGTCCATCAGCTCCTCCTGGGGCAATGGCCACGCCACCACGTATCGCGGGTTGGTGCGCGGGCTGCGCCAGTTGGGCCACCGCATCCGCTTCTTCGAACGCGACGTCGAGTGGTACGCCCGCCATCGCGATCTGCCCCGCCCTCCCGACACCGAGCTCACGCTCTACCCCGACTGGGCGGCCATCCGCTCTGTCGCCCTGGCGGCGGCGGCCGCCGCCGACGCGGTGATCGTGGGCAGTTACTTCCCCGATGCCATCGCGGTCTCGGAAGCCCTGCTCGGCCGTCGCGGGCCGCTGGTGTGCTTTTACGACATTGACACCCCGATCACGCTTGCCGGCTTGCGCGACGGCCATTGCGCCTACCTTCGCACCGACCTGATCCCCGCCTTTGACCTCTACCTCAGCTTCACCGGCGGCCCGGTGCTGGAGGAACTGCGCCGAAGCTGGCATGCGCGCCGCGTGCGGCCGCTCTACTGCGCGTGCGACGAGGTCGCCTACCGCGCGGCGCGCCGTCCTTATCACCCGCCGTTCGCGCTCACCTTCCTGGGCACGTTTGCCCCCGACCGGCAGGCCAAGCTGGAGCGCTATCTATTAGCACCGGCCGCCCGCCTGCCGCGCCGGCGCTTTCGCCTCGCCGGCTCGATGTATCCGGCGTCTTCGCGCTGGCCCGCCAATCTCACCTACGACGCGCATCTCGCGCCGGGCGACCACCCTACCTTCTACGCCGGCTCGC
>JAKAOE010000234.1 GCA_021823305.1 Acidobacteriota bacterium | reverse complement strand
CAACATCACCGTGATCCACCGCATCCGCTACACCTACCAGCAGACGCGCGAGCTCGACCGGCGCGACGTCAAGCCGCCCGCCGCGGTCAGCGGCTAGTCCAGCGCAGCCAGGCTGGCTTCGGCCTGCGCCAGCTGGCGTTCGTACTCGCCGGCGAGGCGCTCGGTCTCCGCCACCACCGCCGGCTGGGCACGCTCGCGGAAGGCGGCGCTCGCCAGCTTGGCGCGCGCGGTCGCCAGGCGCTGCGCGGCCTGGTCGCGCTCCTTGGTCCAGCGTGCGCGCTCCGCGGCCGGATCCACCTCGACGACGACCTGGAGCTGCACGCCGGCGGCCTCGCCGCGGTTGGCGTGGCCCTGCGGTTCCTGCCGCGCGAGTTTGCAGCGCGCGAGCATGGCCACCCACGCCCAGTTGACATCCTCGCCGGCGCCGCCCCACCACCGCACGGTCGCGCCCCGGTGCCCGGCGGTCAGGCGGCGCACCTCGGTCACCACCGCCTGCAGCTTGGCGATGACGGCTTCGGCGGCGGGGTCGGCCTGGCTCGGGTCGGCCTGGGGAAACGGCGCCAGCGCGATCGAGGCGTAGGGCGGCTTGCCGGCGTATAGCGCCTGCCAGAGCTCCTCGCTGAGGAACGGCATCACCGGGTGCAACAGCCGCAGCGCGCCTTCGAAGGCCCGCGCCAGATTCGCGGTGGCCGCCGCCTTGTCCTCGCGCAGTTTCTGGAACTCGAGATACCAGTCGCAGAACTCGTGCCAGAAGAACTGGTAGAGCGTCGTCGCCGTGTCGTGGAAGCGGAAGCTGGCCAGGCTATGGTCCAGTTCCGCCGCCACCGCGTTCAGGCGGGAGAACATCCAGCGGTCCACCACGTGGCCGCCGTCCGCCCGCAGCCGCTGCGCGCTCGCCGGCGCCGCGGCGTCCGCCTGGTTGAGCTGCAGGAAGATGAACCGGGCCGCGTTCCAGATCTTGTTGGCGAAGGCGGCGTAGCCCGCCATGCGCTCCTCCGCCAGCGCGATGTCGGTGCCGGGCACGGCCATGGAGGTCAGCGTGAAGCGCACCGCGTCGGTGCCGTACTTCTCGGTCACCGCCAGCGGATCGATCACGTTGCCCTTGGTCTTGGACATCTTCTGCCGTTCGGCGTCGCGCACCAGCGCGTGGATGTAGACCTGCCCGAACGGCACCTCGCCGGTGAAGCGGCAGCCCAGCATCAGCATCCGCGCCACCCAGAAGAACAGAATGTCGAAGCCGGTGATCAGCAGCGTGGTGGGGTAGAACTTGGCGTAGTCGGCGGTCTTCTCCGGCCAGCCCAGGGTGGAGAACGGCCACAGGCCGCTGCTGAACCAGGTGTCGAGCACATCCTCGTCCTGGCGCAGGGCGCCGCCGCAGGGGCAGGCCGCCGGCGCCTCGCGCGCCACGAGCATTTCCCCGCAGGCGCCGCAGTGCCAGGCCGGGATGCGGTGGCCCCACCACAACTGGCGCGAGATGCACCAGTCGTGGATGTTCGCCATCCAGTCCAGATAGATGCGGCCGTACTGCTCCGGCACGAAGGTCACCTCGCCCCGCTCCGCCGCCTGCGCCGCGGCCTCGGCCAGCGGCTGGATCTTGACGAACCATTGCAGCGAGATGCGCGGCTCGATCACCGTGCGGCAGCGCTGGCAGCGTCCCAGGCTGATCTCGTAGTCGTCCTCCGCCGCCAGCAGCCCGGCGCCGCGCAGGTCCGCCACGAAGCGCTCGCGCGCCGCGAACCGGTCCAGGCCGGCGTAGGCGCCGGCGGCCGCGTTCATCTTCCCGTCCGGCGCGATCACCTCGAGTTGCGGCAGCTGGTGGCGCTGGCCGGCGGCGAAGTCGTTGGCGTCGTGGCCGGGAGTGATCTTCACCGCGCCGGTGCCGAACTCGGGCTGCGCGATCTCGTCGGCGATCACCGGCACGGTGCGCCCAGTGAGCGGCACCTCCACCCGGCGCCCGATCAGCGCACGGTAGCGCGCATCGCCCGGGTTCACCGCCACCGCCACGTCGGCCAGGATCGTCTCCGGCCGCGTGGTCGCGACCTCGAGGTATCCCGCCGGCTCGCCCGCCAGCTGGTAGCGCACGCGGTAGAGCTTGCCCGCCGCCGCCTCGTGCGTCACCTCCAGGTCGCTCACCGCGGTCAGGCAGCGCGGGCACCAGTTGACGATGTAGCGGCCGCGATAGATCAGCCCCTGCTCGTAGAGGCGCACGAACACCTCGCGCACCGCGCGCGACAGCCCTTCGTCCAGCGTGAAGCGCGCCCGCGACCAGTCGCAGGAGGCGCCCAGCCGGATCATCTGCTCCCGGATGCGGTCGCCGCTCTGCCGCTTCCACGCCCACACCGCCGCCTCGAACGCCTCCCGCCCCATCGCCTGGCGGTTTTTGCCCTCGGCCGCCAGCGCGCGCTCCACCACCATCTGGGTGGCGATGCCGGCGTGGTCGGTGCCCGGCAGCCAGAGCGTGTTCTTGCCCTGCATCCGCTGCCAGCGCACCACGATGTCGATCAGGGTGTGCTCCAGCATGTGGCCCATGTGCAGCGAGCCGGTGACGTTGGGCGGCGGGATCGCCAGCGACCAGACCGGGCGCGCGTCGGCGGGATCATTGGAGGCCTCGAACAGGCGCCGCTCCACCCAGGCGCGGGCCCAGCGCGGCTCGATCTCCTGCGGGGCGTAGGTTTTGCTCAGTTCCGGCAGCATGGCGGGAAGTCCTTCATTATAAGCGGATGCCGGTGTCGTGCTGCGAGGCAGCGCGCCGCCAAGGTATAATCGCCTCCCAATATGCCTCACTCAATGACACATTCCTCAGGGCGCCCAGGCCTGCTGCTGCTGCTCGCCGCCGCCGCCCTCGCCGCGCTGGTCCGTCCCGCCGCCGCCCAGGGCCCGACCGACGAGATCCAGGTCTACGACGCCAGCATCGCGGCCCCGGGCAAGATCAACCTCACACTGCATACCAATTTCACGCCCGACGGCATCAACGTCGCCGCCTTCCCGGGCGCGATCATCTCCAACCACTCCTTCGACGGCGGCTTCGAGTGGGCCTATGGCGCCAAGCCCTGGCTCGAGCTCGGCCTCTACCTGCCGCTCTACAGCATCACGCCGCAGTACGGCGGCACCATCAACGGCGGCAAGATCCGGCTGCTGTTCGTGTCCCCGCACGCCGACCAGCGCCATTTTTTCTATGGCATGAACTTCGAGTTCAGCTACAACTCCGCCAAGTGGGACGCGCGCCACTATACCTCCGAGATCCGGCCCATCTTCGGCTGGCACGTGCACCATACCTGGGACTTCATCTTCAACCCCATCCTCGACAACTCCTGGATCGGCGGCTTCTCCGCGCTCCAGTTCAATCCCGCCGCGCGCATCGCCTATCACCTCAACCCGCGCTGGGCGATCGCCACCGAGCAGTACTCCGGCTTCGGCCCGCTGCGCGGCTTCGTTCCCGGCAGTCAGGAAGTGCAGCAGACCTGGGCGGTGTTCGACCACTACGGCACGACCGACATCGAGGCCGGCATCGGATTCGGCGAGACCGCCGCTTCCGACAAGATCACGCTCAAGCTGATGTTCTCGCGCGATCTCAACTAGGGTTGCGGTCGGCGATAATGGCGGGGTGTACGTCCTGCTCGCCGACGACAGCATCCACGCCCGGCGCATGGGCGAGCAGTACCTCGCCGATCTGGGCTGCGAAGTGGAGGCGGTGGCGGACGGCGCCGCCGCGCTGGCCGCGCTCGAGCGCCGGGTGCCCGATCTGGTGCTGGTGGACGCGGCCCTGCCTGGCCTGGCCGGCATCGAGCTTTGCCGCCGGGTCAAGGCGTGCCCGGCGTCGGCGGCCACCCCGGTGCTGATCCTCGCCGGCGCGCTGGCGCCGGCCGACAGCGGGGCGCTGGCCGCCGCCGACGGGGTGCTGCGCAAGCCGCTCTCCTCGGCCGGGCTTGAGGCCTGGCTGCGGCGCGCGACGTCACCCGCCGCCGCGCCTGCCGCGCCGGCGGCGGAGCTCACGCCGCAAGCCATGCTCGAGCGCGCCGTCGCCGCAGCGGCCGCGGCGGACGAAGCGCGCTCGTGAGCGCCGACACCATCGCCGCCATCTCGACGCCGCCCGGCCGTGGCGGCCTGGGCGTGGTGCGGCTCTCCGGCCCCGAGGCCCTGGCCATCGTCGAGCGACTGCTGGCGCGCCGCCTGGAGCCGCGGCGCGCCACCTGGGCCGAATTGCGCGACGCGGAAGGCGCGCTGCTCGATCAGGTAGTGGCGACGTCGTTCCCAGGCCCGGGTTCGGCCACGGGCGAGGACGTGGTGGAGATTTCCGCGCACGGCTCGCCGGTGCTGCTGCAGGCGCTGCTCGAGGCCGCGCTCGCGGCCGGGGCGAGGCTGGCCGATCCGGGCGAGTTCACC
>JAKAOE010000233.1 GCA_021823305.1 Acidobacteriota bacterium | reverse complement strand
GATCTCGTGCACAAGTGCAACGCCCGCCGCGCCGCCCCGGCGCGCACCGCCGCCGCCGCCCGCCGCGCCGGCTCGACCATCAGGCTCATCAGAAGTACCCCTGCCGCTTCCGGTCTTCCATCGCCGCCTCGCTGCGCTGGTCGTCCAACCGCCCGCCGCGCTCGGTCACCCGCGCCGCCGCGATCTCCGCCACCACCGCCTCCACCGTCTCCGCCTCCGACTCGATCGCCCCGGTGCAGGTCGCATCTCCAACAGTGCGGAACCGCACCACCGCCTCACGCGCCTGCTCGTCCGCGCCCCGCCGCGCCGGCGGCGTGTCCGCCAGCAGTAGCCCGCCACGCTCGAATACTCGCCGCCGGTGGGCAAAGTACAAGCCAGGCAGCGGAATCCCCTCCGCCGCGATGTACAACCAGACGTCCAGTTCGGTCCAGTTCGACAATGGAAACACGCGAAAGTGCTCGCCCGGGTTATGCCGCCCGTTGAACAGCCGCCACAACTCCGGGCGCTGCGCCTTCGGGTCCCACTGTCCGAAGGCGTCGCGGTGCGAAAAGATCCGCTCTTTGGCCCGCGCCTTCTCCTCGTCCCTTCGCCCCCCGCCGAGGGCGCAGTCGCTGCCCAACTCCTGGAGCGCATCGAGCAGCGTCACCGCCTGCTGCGCGTTGCGGCTGGGATGCGGCCCGCGCTCCTCCGCCGCCCGCCCGCGGGCGATCGTCTCCGCCACGCCGCGCACCTCCAGCCGCCAGCCGTAGCGCTCTACGAACCAGTCGCGAAACGCCAGCGTCTCCTCGAAGTTGTGCCCGGTATCGATGTGCAGCAGCGGCATCGGCGCCGCCGCCGGCAGAAACGCCTTGCGCGCCAGCCAGGCCAGCGTGATCGAGTCCTTGCCGCCGGAAAACAGCAGCACCGGCCGCTCGAACTGCCCCGCCGCCTCCCGCAGAATATGGATCGCCTCCGCCTCCAGCTCGCGCAGAAGCGCGGGTAGCACTGGTACCGGGGTCGCCACAGCACCGGATTGGAAGTCTCGGCTTGACGCGCAGGTTGCGCTACGAATGATTGGCGCGGGCCCCAGCGCGGCTGCGCCGTGCGCCCCGCTTGGCCGGAGCGGCAGCGCCTGACGCCTCATACGGCACGCACCAGTTTGCGGCCGGTGGCTTCCAGATCGTCCATCAGTGCCAGCGGCAGCGACCGTCCGCCCGCGCATTCGCCCAGCTCCAGGCCCGCATGACCCGCGCCGTGAAAGTCGGAGCCGCCCGTGGCCAAAAGCCGATGCCGCGCCGCCAGGCGCAGGCACAGCGCCACCTCCGCCGGCGAATGCTGCCCCCAATGGGCCTCGATTCCGGCCAGGCCCTCCTCCGCCAGTTCCGCCGTCAGCGCCGCGATGCCGCCATCGCCCAGCCGCAGCCGCCCGGGATGCGCCAGCACCGCCGCCGCCCCCGCCGCGCGCAGCAGCCGCACCGCCGCCCGCGTCTCCAACCGCGCGTGCGGCACATAGCCGGCCGCGCCCGGCGCCAGCCAGCGCTCAAACGCCTCCGCCACGCCGCTCGCCCAGCCGCCCGCCACCAGCGCCCGCGCCACGTGAGGCCGGCCGAGCGCGGCGCCGCCGGCTTCGGCTCGCACCGCCTCCAGTTCCAGTCCCACGCCCGCCGCCTGCAACTGCCGCACCATGCGCCGCGCGCGCGCGGCGCGTGCGCGGCGCAGCCGCCGGCAGGCGGCCGCCAAGGCTCCGCCGGCGCTTTCGTGGACGCCGTAGCCCAGCACGTGCACGTCGCCGGCGGCACCCGCCGCCCCGTCCCAGCGCGTGCTCAACTCGATGCCGCCCAGAAAGCGCAGCCCGAGCTGCCGCGCCCGTGCCCGCGCCGCCGCCAGCCCGGCCAGCGTGTCGTGATCGGTCAGCGCCACGCCCGCCAGTCCGCGCCGCGCGGCGCGCTCCATCACCGCTTCCGGCGCCAGCACGCCGTCCGAGGCGGTGCTGTGGCAGTGCAGGTCAATCACGGCGCCGCCGGCACCCGCGCGGCGACGGACGCCGGCTCCCCGCCGCTCCCCGCCGGCAGCTCCTCCGCCGCCAGCGTCTCCGCCGGCAGCGCATTGAAGACCGCGTGCATGCCGCCCGACTCCAGGTCAATCTCCTGCGTCAATTCGCGCCGCGCGAGATCGTAACGGCAAAGCCGCGTGGGCTGCGCCACCGCCGCCAGCTTGCTCTTCACCCAGCGCAGCTTCTCCCTCCAGCGCGTGGCGCGCAGCCGGGTGAAGCCCACCCAGGCGCAGTTCCCGTCCAGCGGCAGCACCCCCCGGCACCAGCTATACCCGCGCGGCCCGCCCGCCTCCATCTCCGCCAACACCAGCGTCTCCTCCACCCGCAGCGTGGCTTCGTTGACGACGATCAGCCGCCCGTCCACCGCCGTGAAGTACAGGTAACCGCCCCGCGCCCATCCGTCGTGCACGCACTCCTGCACGCCCAACTCGATCCGGCGGCGCGGATCCGCGAGGCAGATCGCATCCCCCAAGTCGCCGCGCGTCGCCCACCACGCGCCCTGGGCTGAAAACACATAGTTGACGTGCGTCCGGTAGGGTTTGAGGGTCGCGACCTTGCGATAGTCCGTCGCCGGCGAAAACCGCACCCACGGATCGCCGCCGGTGGCGCTCCAACTTTGGACCAACTCCCCCGCCAGCGTCACTTCCGCCACCATGTCCAAGCCGGTCACCGCCACCAGCAGCGTCCCCTGCGGCGTCGGCCGGACATGGTGCAGATCGTTGAAGAACGGCAGCGAGAGATACGCCTCGCGCCGAAAGTCGGGCAGGCGAAAGACAATCACCTCGGTCGAGGTGCAGGCGTACAGCCGCTCCCCCGCCACCGCGCCCGACTTGAACAGCACCGAGCTGTCCGCCCCCGCCCGCACCTCCAGCGGACTGTCATAGCTGGCGCACGGCCGGCACTCCCCCGCCTCCGGCCGCACCCGCCCCACCACCGCCCGTTCGAACAGCCTCCACTCCTCCTCCGTCGCCGCGCGTTCCGCCCTCTGTACGCCTCCAAGCACATACAGGTCCATCTCCGCTCCGATGCAAGAACCCTGCCACCGGACCGTATCTCCTCCACGCCATCCTTTGCTCTCAGAGTTCTGCTTCAGAGTTCTGCTTTGGACCAATCTGCCCGCATCCCTGCCGGCGACGCGAGGGGTATCATGGTCGCAAACGATCCCTGACAGGGGACGCGCAAGGCCTGACGCCGCCGGAGGTGCTCGTGCGAAGGAAGCTTCTGATCGTCGCCGGTTCGATCGCAGGGCTGCTGATCCTTACCGCCCTGGTGCTGCCGCTGTTCATCAACGCCGACACCTTTAAGCCGATGCTCGAGTCCGACCTTTCCGGCGCACTGGGGCGCAAGGTTGCCATCGGCGCCATCCACCTTTCGGTCATCCCCGCCAGCGTCTCGGTGGACAGTTTTTCGGTCGCCGACGACCCGGCGTTCAGCTCCTCGCCTTTTCTCAGCGCCCGGCGGCTAAGCGCGGGCGTGTCCCTGATGCCGCTGATCTTTTCCAAGCGGCTTGAGATCACCTCCCTGACCATTACCGATCCGCGGATCACGCTGCTCCGCGCAGCGTCCGGCCGCTGGAACTACTCCAGCCTCGGGTCCGCCTCCACGCCGCAGGCTACCCCGGCCGACCCGCCCGCCAGCTCGTCCGCGGCCAACCGCTTCTCGGTTGCCCAGTTGAATCTCATCAACGGCACCATGACGGCCGGTGACGCCGGCAGCTCCAAAAGGACGCGGTATACCAACGTCAATGTGGCCGCCTCGAACGTATCCTACGGTTCGGCGTTCCCCTTCCGCCTCTCGGCCGCGACGCCCGGAGGCGGAAGCGTCAAATTGGACGGCAAGGCCGGCCCGGTCAATCCCGGCAACGCGGCGCTCACGCCCTTCCAGCTGACGCTCAGCGTCGCCAACTTCGATCTCGCCGCCACCGGCTTCATCGCCCCCTCCGCGGGCATCGGCGGCAAGGTTTCCTTCAACGGAACCCTGGACTCGGACGGCCGGCGGGCGGTTTCCCAAGGCACGCTGCAGGCGGAACAGGTCCGCCTCGCGCCCAACGCCACGCCCGCCACCGTTCCCGTCAACATCGCCTACGCCACGTCCTACGACCTGCGCCGCAGCACCGGCTCGCTGACCCAGGGCGCGGTTCACGTCGGCAAGGCGCTGGCCACGCTGACGGGAACCTACAACTTGGCGGGCTCAACGCCGCTGCTCAATATGAAACTGAACGGCACGGGCATGCCCGCCACCGATCTGCAAGGCGTGTTTCCCGCCCTGGGCGTGGCCCTGCCCAGCGGCGCGGCCCTGCAGTCCGGAAGCCTGGACGCCGCGCTGACCTTCATCGGCCCGCTCGATCACCT
>JAKAOE010000232.1 GCA_021823305.1 Acidobacteriota bacterium | reverse complement strand
GCTCAACCCCGACCAGGAGACCTATCTGCGCCGCGCCTACGAGGCCAACGAGCGCCTCATCGCCCTGGTCAACGACCTGCTCAACATCAGCCGCCTGGAGCAGGGCAGCCTGCTGCTGCGCACCGAGCAGCTCGACCTCGCCGACATGCTGGCCACGCTGGTGAACGAGTTCCAGCCCCGCGCCGCCCGCTACCGCCAGTCGCTGCGGCTCGAGGACGGCGGCGGCGAGGGCAACGCCGTGGTGCAGGGCGATCCGGTGCGCCTGCGCGAGGTCTTCGCCAACCTGATGGACAACGCCGTCAAATACACCCCCGAGGGCGGCGCTATCGCCGTGCGCTGGCGCGCCGCCCCGCAGTCCGTGCAGGTCGAGGTCAGCGACAGCGGCGTGGGCATCGCCCCGGAAAAGATCTCCGGCCTGTTCGCCAAGTTCTACCGCATCCCCAATCCCCTCAGCGGGCGCGAGTTCGGCTCCGGCCTCGGTCTCTATTTCGCCCGTTCGGTGGTCGAACTCCACCATGGGAAAATTGATGTCGTCAGCCAGCCCGGCGCGGGCACCACCTTCCGCGTCAGCCTGCCGCGCCAGCCCCCGGCCTCCGTTCCCGGCCGGGACTTCGCCGCGGTGTCGGCCGTCGGCTGAGGTTGGACCGCAAGCTATGAACGTCTCCGACTCCCTCTGGTTCAAGAACGCGGTGTTTTATGAGCTGCCGGTGCGCGCCTTCTCCGACTGGAACGGCGACGGCATCGGCGACTTCCGTGGCCTGATTGACAAGCTCGATTACCTCCAGTGGCTGGGCGTAGACTGCCTCTGGCTGCTGCCGTTTTACCCCTCGCCGTTGCGCGACGACGGCTACGACATCGCCGATTTCCGCACCGTGGACCCCGACTACGGCTCGCTCGAGGATTTTCGCGAGCTGCTCGATGAGGCCCACAGCCGCGGCATGCGCGTGCTCACCGATCTGGTGCTGAACCACACCTCCGACCAGCACCCCTGGTTCCAGCAGTCGCGCAGCTCGCCCGCCTCCCCCTACCGCGACTGGTACGTCTGGTCCGACGATCCCCGCCGTTTTCCCGGCGCCCGCGTCATCTTCACCGACTCCGAGGTCAGCAACTGGACCTGGGACCCGGCCGCCAACGCCTACTTCTGGCACCGCTTCTACAGCCACCAGCCCGACCTTAACTTCGACAACCCGGAAGTGCGCAAGGCCATGCTGGAGGTCGTCTTCTACTGGCTCGACTTGGGCCTGGATGGCTTCCGCTGCGACGCCGTTCCCTATCTCTTCGAGCGCGAAGGGACCAACTGCGAGAACCTGCCCGAGACCCACGCCTTCCTCCAGGAGTTGCGCCGCGAGGTGGACGCCCGCTACCACGGCACGCGCGTGCTGCTCGCCGAAGCCAATCAGTGGCCCAGCGATGTGGTGCGCTACTTCGGCCCCTTCGGCGGCGCCGGCGCCGCCCCCGCGCCCGAATTCCACATGGCGTTCCACTTTCCGCTCATGCCACGGCTGTTCATGGCCATCCGCCAGGAGGCGCGCCGTCCCATCGTGGACATCCTGGCGCAGACGCCGGCGATTCCCGACAACTGCCAGTGGGGCCTCTTCCTCCGCAACCACGACGAGCTGACGCTGGAGATGTGCACCGACGAGGAGCGCGACTACATGTACTACGAGTACGCGCGCGATCCCCGCATGAAGCTCAACATCGGCATCCGCCGCCGCCTGGCCCCGATCGTGGACAACAGCCGGCGCGAGATCGAGCTCATGAACGTGGTGCTGTTCTCCATGCCGGGCGCGCCCATCGTTTACTACGGCGACGAGATCGGCATGGGCGACAACATCTACCTCTCCGACCGCAACGGCGTCCGCACCCCGATGCAGTGGAACGTGGACCGCAACGGCGGCTTCAGCAAGGCGCCGCCCGAGCGCCTCTACGCCCCGCTCATCCAGAACCCGATCTACAGCTTCCAGGCGGTCAACATCGAGCGCCAGTTCCAGGACACCAACTCGCTGCTCAACTGGATGCGCGCCCTCATCCAGCTCCGCCACCGCAACCCCATCTTCGGCCTCGGCGGCATCAGCTTCCTCTCGCCGGCCAACGAGCGCGTGCTGGTCTACCTGCGCCGCCTGCCCAAGTCGGCCCATCGCCCGGGCGAGGGTCCGGACGAGCTGCCCGGCGCGCGCTGCGTGCTGGTGGTCGCCAATCTCTCGCGCAACTCGCAGGCGGTGGAGCTCGATCTCTCCAATTTCGCCGGCTGGACGCCGTACGAGATGTTCGGCGAGATCGCCTTCCCGCCGGTCACCACCACGCCCTACCAGCTCACGCTCGGCCCCTACGGCTACTTCTGGTTCCGGCTGGAGGCGCCCGGCGGTCAGTTCGAGTGAACTACTTCAACTACTTCACCGAGATCGAGGAGCATTTCCAGCGCAAGCGCGGCGTGCAGGTCCTGCTCTCGCCGGTGGACTGGGCGCTGATCGCCGCCTGGCGCGAGGCCGGCATCCCGCTGGCGGCCGCGCTGGCCGGCATGGACGCGGCCTTCGAAAAGTTCGAGTCCGGCCGCCGGCGCGACCGGCAGCGCCCGCGCGCGCTGGTCTACTGCGCCCCGGCGGTGCTCGAGGCCGCCGAGACGATGCGTGCCGCCGCGGTAGGCGCGCCGCCAGCCCCGGATGCGGCGCCGGCGGAGGCCGAGCCCGCCTTCGGCCGCGAGCGCATCGCCGTTCACCTCGCCGCCGCCGCGGCGCGCATCCGCGCCTGCCCAGCGCTCACGCCCCCGCCCGCCGCTGTGGCCGCGGTGCTCGAGGCGCTCGCCCGCGCCCGCGCCGCGCTCGCCGCCGGCGCGCCGCTCGAGCTCGAAGCCCTCGACCGCCTGCTCACCGTGCTCGACGACAAGCTCTACGCCGCCCTGCTCGAGGCCACCCCGGTCGACGCCATGGTCGCCCTGCGCGCCGAGACTGAGCGCGAGCTCGCGCCCTACCGCCGCCAGCTCCGCGTCGAGCAGTTGGATCTGATCGAGCGCCAGTTTCAGCGCCGCCGCGCGCTCGAGCGCGCTGGCCTGCCCCGCCTCAGCCTGTTTTACATGAGCTAGAATTTCGATACTTGCCATGGCGGATATCGTTCATCTGCGCATCGAAAAAGTCGTCCACGGTGGCGACGGCCTCGCCCGCCTGCCCGGCGCCGACGACCGCCGCCAGGCGGTGTTCGTGCCCTTCACCCTGCCGGGCGAGCGGGTGCGGGTCGAGCTCGGCGCGCAGGTGCGCGGCCGCCGCGCGGCCCGCCTGCTGGAAGTGCTCGAGCCCGCCCCTGGCCGCGTCGAGCCGCGCTGCGAGGTGTTCGGCCGCTGCGGCGGCTGCCAGCTCCAGCACGCCTCCGCCGGACTGCAGCTCGAGCTCAAGCAGGCCATCCTGCTGGAGTCGCTCGCCCGCCTGGGCGGCATCGTCTGGGAGGGCGGGATCGCCGCGCACGCCTCCCCGCCCTGGGCCTACCGCAACCGCATCCGCGTGCAGGCGGTGCCCGGCGTCGGCGTCGGCTATTACGAACGCGAGAGCCGCCGCCTCGTGCCCGTCGCCCATTGCCCCATCGCCTCGCCCGCCGTCAATCAGGGCCTGGCCGGGCTCGCCGCCGCGCCCCCCGCCCGCCGCGAGGCCATCGAGCTGGCGGTGGACAACGACGACCAGGGCCTGCACGCCACCGGCCCGCTCGAGTTCGCCGTCGCGGGCCATCGCTACCGCGTCAGCTCCGGCGCTTTCTTCCAGGCCAACCGCTTTCTCGCCGCCGAGCTGGTCGCCGCCGTCACCGGCGGCGTGAGCGGCGCCTCCGCCCTGGATCTCTACAGCGGCGTCGGCCTCTTCGCCCTGCCGTTGGCCGATGCCTTCGCCCGCGTCGAGGCGGTCGAGGGTTCGCCCGCCGCCGCCGCCGACCTGCGCCACAACGCCCAGGGCCGGCCTATCGAGGTCGCCGCCGCGGACGCGCTCGCCTATCTGCGCCATCGCCCTGTCGCCCCGCCCGATCTGCTGGTCGCCGATCCGCCCCGTGCCGGCCTCGGCCCCGAGGTCGCCGCGGAAATCCTGCGCCATGCGCCCGCCCGCCTGCACCTCGTCTCCTGCGACCCTGCCACGCTGGCCCGCGACCTGCGCTCCCTCACCGCCGGCGGCTACCGCCTGGCGGAGTTGCATCTCTTCGATCTGTTTCCCCAGACCGCGCAAATCGAGACCCTGGCCAGGCTCGAGCGCATAGAATAAGGGGTGCCATGCGAACTTTCGCCACCGTGTTCTGCGCCCTTACCCTCGGGGGCGCGCTGATGGCCGCCGTCCCGGGCATCACCGGCAAGCCCTGGGGCAAGATGCCCGACGGCCGTCCGGTCGAGCTCTTCACCCTCGCCAACGCCCGCGGCATGCGCGTCGCCATCA
>JAKAOE010000231.1 GCA_021823305.1 Acidobacteriota bacterium | reverse complement strand
CTGCGAGAGCTCCTGGCGCACCGCCGGATCGGCGGACCAGAAGGCGAGCGGATAGCCGAACTCGTTCGAGAAGGTCGGATCAATGACGTTGAGCGGCCGGCCGGCGTCGTCGCGGTAATGCGCAAGGATCCAGGATCGCGCCACCGCGCCGCGGTTGCTGAAGATGACGTGGTAGACCGGGGTGTTGACCGCGATGGTCTGCTCGGCCGCGGCCTGGATGACGGCGGGCGGCGGCGCCGGCTTCGCCGCCCCGGGCTTGGCGGGCGCCGGCGCCCCAGGGGTGGTGGCGGCCGGCGCCGGGGCGGGCGCCGGCTGGGCCGCCGATTTGGTGGCGACCGGCACCGGCGGCATCTGTGACTTCTTGTTCATGAACGGCAGCACGATGAGGAACAGCAACACCGTGAGCGCGATGGCGAGCATCAGCCGCCGCTCAAGATTGGGATCTTCGTTGGGGTTCTGGAGGTCCATGGAGGGTCACGGCCGCGGCGGCGGCACGGGATCGAATCCACCGGCGTGGAAGGGATGGCAGCGCCCCAGGCGGCACAGCGCCATCCAGCCCCCGCGCAACAGGCCAAAGCGGGCGATGGCCTCGGCGGCGTACTCGCTGCAGGTGGGGACGAACCGGCAGGCGGGCGGCAGCCAGGGCGAGACCACCGACTTGTAGGCGCGCAGGCCGGCGAGAGCGGAACGCTGCGGCCAAGTACGAATCTGCGCCACCGAGGACATCAGCGGCGCTCCGGGGCCGCGGGCGGGGTGTGCACGGCTCTGCGCAGTTGATCGAGCGTGGCGGCGAGTTCCTCGCCCAGGCGCCGGAAGTCGGCGGTGGCGACGGCCGGGCGCGGATTGATCACGATGTCGCAGGCCGGTCCGGCGGCCGGAGGCAGGCGGCGGAGCAACTCGCGGGTGCGGCGGCGCAAGCGGTTGCGCACCACGGCGCCGCCGAGCTTGCGCGACACCGTAATGCCGAAGCGATCCGCGGCGCGCCGCGCGGCGACTCCGAACACGGTGAAGTGGGGCGAGGAGCGGCGCATACCCTGCTCGTAGGCGGCGCGAAACTCGGGGCGGTGCAGCAGGCGCCGGTGTTTCGGCCAGTTAATCGCGGTATCCAGCGGTGACGGCAACCCGCTTGCGCCCTTTAGCGCGCCGCCGGGAGAGAACAGCGCGGCCGTTTTTGGTGGCCATGCGGGCGCGAAACCCGTGGGTTTTACTGCGGCGCCGCCGATTGGGTTGAAACGTTCGCTTGGGCATAATGAACCGATCTTCTGCGCGACCCGGGGCGCGTTCGCGGTCCGGACGCAAACTGGAGCGGGTGAGCCGCTGTGTATCGCCGCCGAGGCCACCGGCCGGCGCCGCGACGGCGCCCGCGGGAGCGGAGCACGAGACAAGACTCATTATAGCCAGCCGCGCTATCCGCCACAAGCGGCCCGCGGCGTCCACTTTTTTTTCGCGATCGGGTGTTGCCGCGGGTGGAGTTCGTGAGATGCTATGCAGCGTCGCATTCGCAGTTCCGCGACCGATCGCGCACGCAATGCCTTCCCGTTCGTCCAAACTGCAATCCACCTGGGACGAGATCCTGAGCGAGATCCGCAAGAGCGTGAACCCGCACCGCTTCAACACCTGGCTGCGGCCGACGCGGCAGGAGAAGCTGGAGAGCGGCACGCTGGTGATCTCGGTGCCGGACGCCGAGCTGCAGCAGGTGAACGAGAAGTTCCGGCCGCAGATCGAGCAGGCCATCCGGCGGCTGCACCTCGACGGCACGGTGGAGCGGGTGGAGGTGGTGCTGGCAGCGCGCCGGGCGCCGGACAGCCTGGAGGCCGCCCCGGCGGCGCCCGCGCCGGCGGCGCCCCCGCCGCTGCAGAAGACGCTGGAGTTCGACACCGGCTCGCTGAAGCCGGAGTACACCTTCGCCAATTTCGTGGTCGGGGGCTCCAACCAGTTCGCCCATGCGGCGGCGCGGGCGGTGGCGGAGAAGCCGGGACGCACCTACAATCCGCTGTTCCTCTACGGCGGGGTGGGGATGGGCAAGACCCACCTGATGCACGCCATCGGGCACCAGACCAAGGCGCTGGGGCGGCCGTTGCGCATCGAGTACGTCACCGCCGAGGACTTCACCAACGAGATGATCTCGCACCTGCGGCACGACAGCATGATCGCCTTCCGCGACCGCTACCGCTCGGTGGACGTGCTGCTGATCGACGACATCCAGTTCATCGCCAACAAGGAGCGCATCCAGGAGGAGTTCTTCCACACCTTCAACGCGCTGCACGGCGCGGGCAAGCAGGTGGTGATCTCCAGCGACCGGCCGCCGCGCGAGCTGTCGCAACTGGAGGAGCGGATGCGCTCGCGCTTCGAGTGGGGCCTCACCGCCGACCTGCAGCCGCCGGACCTGGAAACGCGCACCGCGATCCTGATGGAGAAGGCGCAGCTCGAGCGCACCAAGCATCCGCAGACGCTGGAGCTGAGCCCCGCGGTGGCCGAATTCCTGGCGTCGAAGATCAAGAGCAACGTGCGCGAGCTGGAAGGGGCGATGATCCGGCTGCTCGCCTACTGCGCGCTCAAGAGCCTGCCGGTGACCATCGCGGCGGCGGAAGAGGCGCTGCGCAACCTGCTCAACCAGCAGCAGCGCAAGCTGGACATCGAGATCATCGCCAAGGCGGTGGCGGAGAGCTTCAACCTGCGGGTGGCGGACCTCAAGACGCGGAACAACTCCCAGCACATCGTCTTTCCGCGGCAGGTGGCCATGTACCTGACGCGGCAGTTGCTGGACGCCTCGCTGCCCGAGATCGCGCGCTTCTTCGGCGGCAAGCACCACTCCACCGTGATCCACTCGATCCGCAAGATCGAGCAGGAGCGGCAGGTGAACCAGACGCTGGCGCGCACCCTGGCGCACCTCAGCGAACAGTTGCGTTAGCTGGCCGCGCCGAGCGCACCCCGGAAAAACTCGAGCAGGCGGGCCTCCGCCCAGTAGACACCCTCGCCGTTGCAGCGGGCGTTGATGAAGCCGCAGTGGCCGCCATGAGCAACGGGGAGGAAGCGAATGGCCGGATTGGCGGCGAGAGCGGTGCGCGAAGCCGGGGTGATGCGGATAAAGGGGTCGTCCTCGGCGTGCAGCACCAGCGTGGGCAGGCGGATGGCGGCGAGGACGCGGGCCGCGCTGGCGCGCTGGTAGTAATCGGCGGCGTCGCGGTAGCCGGTGAAAGGCGCGGTGAAGGCGTCGTCGAAGTCGCGCACCGAACGCAGGCCGCGCAGGCGCTCGAGGGGATAGCGGCCGGGGAAGCGGGCGGCGTGGCGGGCGAGGCGGCGCTCCAGGTGGCGCAGGAAGCGGCGTTCGTAGAGGTAGTTGCCGCGCGCGTGCAGGGCGTCGGCGCAGGCGGCGAGATCGAGACAGGGAGAAACGGCGGCGACGGCGCGCAACGCGGGCGGCGCGGCGAGCTCGCCGCGGCCAGCTTCGCCGGCGAACTTGAGCGCCAGGTTGCCGCCCATGGAATAGCCGGCGAGCGCCAGCGCGGTCACCCCGGGACGGGTGGCGAGCCAGGCCAGCGCGGCGGCGACGTCGGCGCTGAGGCCGGAGTTGTAGAGCGTGGCGCAGCGCGGCTCGGAGTCGCCGCAACCGCGCACGTTCATCCGCGCCACGTGCCAACCGTGGCGCAGGAACAGCGCCGCGGCGGTGAGCATGTAGCCGGCCTCGCTCGATCCCTCGAGACCGTGAATCAGCAGCAGCGCCGGCGCCGGATGGCGCTGCCAGTGGCTGCGGATCAGGAGCTCGGCGTCGGCGGCGGGGCGGAGCGGAATCCAATCCTCGTGCGCGGGCGGCAGGCGGACGCCGCGCGGCCGGAGGAAGGAATAGATGGTGTTGGCGTGGCCATGGCGCAGCCACCACGGCGGCGCCAGGGGTGACGGCGCGAAGTCCACGGCTTATTGTAAAACCGCCCGCGCTGTTCAGCCGGCGGGCTGCAGCGTGGCGGCGAAGGCGGTCATGCGCGTGGCCTGGCGGCGCACCTGGGCGGGCGCGGCGCCGCCCACGCCGTCGCGGCGGGCGGCGGAGGCGGCGGGCGTCAGCGCGCGCGCGGCGGCGCGGTCGAGCGCGGGCGCGAGCGCGGCGAGCTCGGCGTCGGCGAGTTCGCGGAAGTCGCGGCCCCGGCTCTCGGCGGCGGCAATAATGGCGCCCACCTGCTGGTGGGCATCGTGGAAGGGGACGCCGGCGGCGACCAGGAGGTCGGCGAGATCGGTGGCGAGCAGCGCGGGATCGGCGACGGCGGCGGCGGCGCAGCGGGTGTCCACCGCGGCGGTGGCGACCACGCCGGCGGCGATGTCGAGGCAGTCGAGCGCGGTGTCGACGGCGGCGAAGACCGGCTCCTTGTCCTCCTGCAGGTCGCGGTTGTAGGCCAGCGGCAGGCCCTTG
>JAKAOE010000230.1 GCA_021823305.1 Acidobacteriota bacterium | reverse complement strand
TTCCGATCTACGCCCGCCGCAGCAGCTGTTTGCCGGAGACCTCGCCGAAAACGGCACGTTCCGCTCGAGGGTGCGACTGGTCGGCTCCGCGCAAGGCCGTCGGGTGTATGAGCTTGACGTCCACCAAATAACCCCTGTCGTCGAGCAACCCTGGTCGCCACGAGTAATCCGCAACGTCCTCGTGGAGCGCACGCCGGGCGACTACTGCGAGATCTGGAAGGAACAATCCGGAGGGGTTGTGCTATCCAATGTGCTGCTATCGATGATTAAGGGAAGCACGCTGGTCTGGGCCAGGGACAGCGTAATCGGCAACTGCGGTTGCAGCGACCAACAAGCGTGGGTTCTCGACCACGGTGTCCCCTACTACCTGGACTTCTTCGGGCCGCTCGAAAAGGCCGTGGATGCGCTCCTACCGCCAGGAGACGACGTGCATACCGGCGATCCCCTGAGCGTGGCCACCCTCTCATACTCCGGCGCCGTCTCCACCCGTGGCGACAACGCTCACCAGGCCAGCGGCGGCCACATCGAAATTCGCCTCGCCATTCACGGGCACACCCTGTCCGTAACCAGCGCCCATTACTCCCCCCCGGCGCCGGCCCACCGGCCGGCCGCTCGCCCGTAACCACGCAGTCACACCGCCGCTTATACTTACCGCAGCGGGCATCGGAGGCTTCATGCGCAAAACGCTCAGGCTGCGATGGCCCCTGATCCTAGCCGCGCTGGCAGTCTGCGCCGCGGCGCAGATCGTCAACCCGCAAGAAAACATCGCCTCGCCGCACGGCTCCTGGATCGCCGACCGCTACGGCACCAGCTTAAGCGGGGCGCGCGGCGCACGCGTCCCGGCGTCGTTACAGCCGGGACCGGGAGCCGCGCACAGGCCCGCGCCAAACAGTGTCCTGACCTGCTTCGCCGTGCTCGATCCCCGCGTCCCGCTGCCCAAGGGCGGCGTGCCGTTCGGGCGGCCCAACATGAACCTCTGCGACCGCCTGCAGCTCACCCCGGACCAGATGGCGGCACCCCAGGCCCTCGACCCTGCCGGCGAGCCGTTCCGCATGGGCGAAACCTACCGCCTGCTGCTGGGCGGCGGCGTGAGCGTCACCGTGCAGGTCACTGCCCTGACGGAGTCGCAGGGCTCCTTCAGCACCGCCGACCCCTCGTATAACTCTTATCTGGGCGCGGTCCTCACCGTCTCCCCGCAAGACCTGGCAAAGTTCCGCGCCTCACCGCGCAAGGAGTTCGTTCGTGCTCGAGCCCATGGGCGCGGATTACGCCCCGCCTCCGGCCTCGCCGTCCTTCACCGCCTGGACACCGCCTCCGCCGGCCATCGCGGCGAAACTGCGGCCCTTGCTCCACGCCAGCCTGCTCGACGTCCCCCGATCATGCGCGGCCCGCGCCCCACCCCGACCCTCGCCGTCGAGATCATCGCCGCCGCCGGCCAACGGCTGTACCTGGTTCGAGCCGAGCTGCTACCGCCATCGACTGAAGGGCGCCGCCTCACCCCGGTGGTCTACGCCTGGGTCGAGCTCGACCCGGCGCCGCACATCCTCGGCAACACGGCCTACGGCACGGTGCAGGGCAGCGAAGAAATGGAGCAGCAGTCGATACTCAACGTTCTGGGCCTGGGCGGCGGCCGGACCGCCATCCTCTTCGACGACAAAGGCGAGTACCACTGGAGCCACGAGCTCCTGATCCTCTCCCCCGATGGCTCGCTAAAACTCGCCCACGCCTACGGCGCCACCAGCGATTAGCTACCGCCCCCGCGTCAGCGCATCCGCCATCCGCAGCTTGATGAACGCCTGCCGCGTCACCCCAATCCGCTCGGCCTCGCGGTCAATCGCCTGCAACAGACCGAGCGGAAAGTCGACGTTCACACGCTGCACCGTCCGCCCCGGCCGCTCCGCCCGTGCCAAGTCAAGATGAGCCGTCAGCTCCACCCCCGCGTCATGAAGCTCGTCCAGGCGCGCGGCGGCCAGAGGCTTAGCCGGCAAGGTAGCGCGCCTCTTCTTCCGCGCGGGCGCGCCGGGCTGAGATGATGCGGATGTTCTCATTGCGATAAGTAAAAAACGCCGACCATAACCTCCCACCGGCCCGCCCGATCACCTGAAACCGCGGCTGATCCAAGCTGCGCGCCGGAACAACCAACCTCTCCTCATCACCCCAAATCTCCTGAGCCCGGACGAAGTCGATCCCGTGCTTCGCCCGACCGCGGCAACCTGGAGACGCCCTGAGCGCCAGCGGGCGTCCGTTGCCGGGGAGCGAAGCACCGCCACAGCCCGACTAACAGGAGGGCGGCTTGAGCAAAAGGTGGCCGAGCCACTTCGCCGCCGATTTGCGCGGATCGAACTCGAACTCCATTTAGGTATATTTATTATACCGCGGAGCGGCTCCCGCCAAGGCAGCGGCTCCGCAAGCCCAACAGCGACCAAAAACCTGCCTCGTACGTTCCGTGCCCCGCCTCATCCGCGAGGTCCGCGCCGAAAACCGAGCGGCCCCAAGGCCCGGCCCAACGCCTGATCTCCGCTGTCGAACCGCTCGCGAAAATCGGCACGCGGGAACGCGAGAAGCCGGATAGCATGGCACTCGCCGCCCCGACTGGACCGCCGCCCGGCGCGGATGGCACTATGGGAGGCGCGAAGCAAGAGCTATGACCGCCCGCGCTCCCATTCGCCCCGAAATGTTGCGCTGGGCCTGCGCGCGCGCGGGCTACGACCCGCGCGACCTTGCGCCGCGCTTCCCCCGCCTCGCCGAGTGGGCGCTCGGCAAGAGCCGCCCGACCCTGAAACAGCTCGAGGCGTTTGCCCGCGCCACCCACACGCCACTCGGCTATCTCTTCCTCCCCGAGCCGCCCCAGGAGCCCCTGCCCATCCCCGATTTTCGGACGGTAAGCGACCGGCCGGCAAATCCGAGCCCCGACCTCCTGGACACCATCTACGCCATGCAGCGCCGCCAGGACTGGCTGCGCGAGGAACGCATCGAGGGCGAATCGGCCCCGCTGGAGTTCGTCGGCAACGCGCGCCCCAACGAGGATCCGGCCGCCGTCGGGCAGGAGATGAGACGTGTCGCCGGCCTCGGCGCTGACTGGGCCGCCGAGGTTCCGGCCTGGCAGGAAGCGGTCAGCGATCTGCGGCGCCGCATCGAGGCCCTCGGCGTCATCGCCGTGATCAACGGCATCGTCGGCAACAACACGCACCGCAAGCTCGACGTAGACGAGTTTCGCGGCTTCGCGCTCGTTGATCCCCACGCGCCGCTCATCTTCGTCAACGGCGCCGACGCCAAGTCGGCGCAGATGTTCACGCTGGCCCACGAGCTCGCCCACGTCTGGCTCGGGACCGCGGGCGAAGGCGTCTCCGGCTTCGAAGGCCTCTTCCCCGGCAACGGCCGGATCGAAAGCTTCTGCGACCAGGTCGCCGCCGAGTTCCTCGTACCCGCCGCGGAACTACGCGAGCGCTGGCGCGAGGCGCGCAGTTCGCCCGACGCCTTCGCTCTCGTCGCCCGCCACTTCAAGATCAGCCCGATCGTTGCGGCGCGCCGCGCCCTGGATCTCCGCCTCGTCACCAGGAAGACCTTCTTCGACTTCTACGCCGCCTACACCAGTCGCGAACGCCGCCAGGCCAAGGCGGCAACCGGCGGCGATTTCTACAACAACCAAAACACGCGCGTCGGGGCGGCCTTCGCCACCAGCGTCATCCGCGCCGCCATGGGTGGCCGCCTTTCCTTCAAGGAAGCCTACGACCTCACCGGCCTCCGTGGCGGGGCCTTCCAGGCATACGCCAAACGCTTGGGGATGGCGCTCCCGTGACCGCACCGTTCCTCCTGGACTCGGACGTTTTCATCGCCGCCAAGAACGCGTACTACGCCTTCGACATCTGCCCCGGCTTCTGGAAAAGCATCATCCGCGCCCACGCCGCCGGTCGCGCGCACAGCATCGACCGCGTCCGGAGCGAACTGCTGACCGGCCGCAAAGAGGAGGACCTGGTGCAGTGGGTCAAGAAAGACCTGCCCGAGGCATTCTTCCTCGACTCCGGACCAAGCGAGGTAAGCGACGCCTACGCGGAAGTGATGCTCTGGGCCCAGCGCAACCCCCAGTACTTCGACCGCGCGAAGGCAAAGTTCGCCACCGAGGCCGACGGCTGGCTCGTTGCGTACTCCATGGTGAACGGCACCGAGGTCGTGACCAACGAACAGCCGCGCCCAGACTCCCGAAACCGAATCCTCCTCCCCGATGTCTGCGCGCATTTCAACGTCAGCTACGGGGACACCTTCTCCATGCTTCGGGAGCTGGAAACGCGCCTCGATCTTGCCGACTCGCCATGACCAGGAGGCACTCCCATCGCTCGCCCGTGTTGAGATAGGGATGAAAAGCTAAGATGTCTACCATGAGCCCACAGCTGCAACTCAAGCGC
>JAKAOE010000229.1 GCA_021823305.1 Acidobacteriota bacterium | reverse complement strand
ACCATGTCCACCGGGAGCCCTGCCTGCCGGAACGCCGCCGCCGTGCCGCGCGTCGCCACCAGCTTGAACCCCAGCCCGGCGAGCTGCCGCGCCAACGCCGCGCCTTTCGCCTTGTCGCGGTCGCGCAGCTTGAAGAACACCGTGCCCTGCTCCGGCAGCGGCTGCCCGGCGGCGAGCTGCGCCTTGGCGAACGCCTCGCCCATCGTTGGCGCGATGCCCATCACCTCGCCGGTGGAGTGCATTTCCGGCCCCAGCACCGGATCGGCGCCGTGGAACTTGCCCCAGGGGAACACCGGGCTCTTGACGCAGCAGCGATCGGCGGTGAACAGCCGCTGCCGCGCGATCACGTCCGCCGGCAGCAAATCCCGCAGCTTCGCCACCTTCGCCATCACCATCGCCGCCAGCTTGGCCAGCGGCACCCCGGTCGCCTTGCTCACGAACGGCACCGTGCGCGAGGCGCGCGGGTTGACCTCAAGCACGTAGATTTGCCGCTCGCCGCCCTCGCCGTTGGCGATCGCGTACTGCACGTTCATCAGCCCGGCCACCTTCAGCGCCTGCGCCAGCCGCACCGTGTGCTCCTGGATCGCCTGCTGCAGCGCGGGCGACAGGCTGTAGGGCGGCAGCACGCAGGAGCTGTCGCCGGAATGGATGCCCGCCTCCTCGATGTGCTCCATGATCCCGCCGATCACCACGTCGCGCCCGTCGGCGATCGCGTCCACGTCGACCTCGATCGCGTCCTCGAGAAAGCGGTCGATCAGGATCGGCCGGTCGGAGGAGTACTCCGCCGCCAGCTCCATGTACTCGCGCAGCATCGCCTCGTCATAGACGATCGCCATCGCCCGCCCGCCCAGCACGTAGGAGGGCCGCACCAGCACCGGGTAGCCGATCCGCGCCGCCACCCGCACCGCCTGCGCCACCGAGGTCGCGGCGCCGTTCTCCGGCTGCCGGATGTTCAGCCGCCGCAGCAGCGCGCCGAAGCGCTTGCGATCCTCCGCCAGATCGATCGAGCGCGGCGAGGTGCCGATGATTTTGAAGCCCGCCCGCTCCAGCGGCAGCGCCAGGTTGAGCGGCGTCTGCCCGCCGAACTGCACGATCACGCCGCCGGCGCGCTCGTGCTCCAGCACCCGCGCCACGTCCTCGAACGTCAGCGGCTCGAAGTAGAGCCGGTCGCTGGTGTCGTAATCGGTGGAGACGGTCTCGGGGTTGCAGTTGACCATGATGGTCTCGAACCCCTTCTCGCGCAGCGCGAACGCGGCGTGGCAGCAGCAGTAGTCGAACTCGATGCCCTGCCCGATGCGGTTCGGCCCCGAACCCAGGATGGCGATCTTCCTGCGCTCGCCCACCGCCGCCTCGTCCTCCTCCTCGTAGCAGGAGTACAGGTAGGGCGTGAACGATTCGAACTCGGCGGCGCAGGTGTCCACCCGCTTGTACACCGGCAGCAGGCCGAAGGCGTGCCGCCGCGACCGCACCGCCTCCTCCGGCGCGCCGGTGAGTTCGGCGATGCGCGCGTCGCTCAGCCCGCTGCGTTTCGCCTGCCGCAGCTCCTCGCGTTCCACCCGCTCCAACCCGCCGGCCTCGGCCAGCGCCCGCTCCTGGCGCGAGATGCGTTCGATCTGGCGCAGGAACCACGGGTCCACCCCGGTCCAGTCGTGCACCTCCTCCACCGTCATCCCACCCGCGCCCAGCGCGTGCCGGATGTAGGCCAGCCGCTCCGGGTGCGGCGTCACCAGCCGCGTCACCACCAGCTCGGGATCGATCACCAGGCTGCCCCGCCGCTTGCCCGTCTCCAGCGAACGCACCCCCTTGAGCAGCGCCTCGCGGAAGTTGCGCCCGATCGCCATCACCTCGCCCACCGACTTCATCTGCGGCCCCAGCGTCTCCTCCGCGCCGGGGAACTTCTCGAACTGCCACTTCGGAATCTTCACCACCACGTAATCCAGCGTGGGCTCGAAGCAGGCCGGCGTCTTGCGCGTGATGTCGTTGGCGATCTCGTCCAGCGTGTACCCCACCGCCAGCTTGGCCGCGATCTTGGCGATCGGGAACCCGGTGGCCTTCGAGGCCAGCGCCGAGGAGCGCGACACGCGCGGGTTCATCTCGATCACGATCATCCGCCCGTCGCGCGGGTTCACCGCGTACTGGATGTTCGAGCCGCCGGTGTCCACGCCGATCTCGCGGATCACCTTGATCGAGGCGTCGCGCATCGCCTGGTACTCGCGGTCGCTCAGCGTCTGCGCCGGCGCCACCGTGATCGAGTCGCCGGTGTGCACCCCCATCGGGTCGAAGTTCTCGATCGAGCAGACGATGATGACGTTGTCGGCGTGGTCGCGCATCACCTCCAGCTCGTACTCCTTCCACCCCAGCACCGTCTCCTCCACCAGCACCTCGTGCACCGGCGAGAGGTCGAGGCCGCGCCCCAGCATCAGCGCGAACTCCTCGCGGTTGTAGGCCAGCCCGCCGCCGGTGCCGCCCAGCGTGAACGACGGCCGGATGATCACCGGGTACGTGGCCGCGAACTCCAGCCCGTCGCGCAGGTTGTTCACCAGCCGCGAGCGCGGCGTCTCCAGCCCGATCGCCTGCATCGCGTCCTTGAACAGCAGCCGGTCCTCGGCCTTCTTGATCGCCTCCAGCCGGGCTCCGATCAGCTCGATCCCGTGCCGCTCCAGGTCGCCCGCGTCGGCCAGCGCCACCGCCAGGTTGAGCGCCGTCTGCCCGCCCACCGTCGGCAGCAGCGCCACCCCGCCCGCCGGCGAGGCCTCGCGCTGCAGCACCTCGGCCAGGTAGGCGCGCGTCAGCGGCTCGATGTAGGTGCGGTCGGCCAGCTCCGGATCGGTCATGATCGTCGCCGGGTTCGAGTTCACCAGCACCACCTCGAAGCCGTCGGCGCGCAGCGCCTTGCACGCCTGCGCCCCGGAGTAGTCGAACTCGCACGCCTGCCCGATCACGATCGGACCCGAGCCCAGGATGATCACCTTGCGGATGTCTTGGCGGCGTGGCATCAGGCCCGCTCCCCGGTCATCAGGCGCACGAACTCGCCGAAGAGGTAGTGCGAGTCGTGCGGGCCGGGCGCCGCCTCGGGGTGGTACTGCACGCTGAACAGCGGCAGCGTGCGGTGCCGCAGCCCCTCCAGCGTCCCGTCGTTCAGGTCGAAGTGCGTCAGCTCGACATCGGACTGGGGCAGGCTGTCCGGATCCACCGCGAAGTTGTGATTGTGCGCCGTGATCTCGATCCGCCCGGTGGCCTCGCGCCGCACCGGGTGGTTGCCGCCGTGATGCCCGAACTTCAGCTTGTACGTCCGGCCGCCCAGCGCCAGCCCGGTCAACTGGTGCCCCAGGCAGATGCCGAAGATCGGCACCCGCCCCAGCAGCGCCCGGATGTTCGCCACCGCGTAGCTGCACGGCTCCGGATCGCCCGGCCCGTTGGAGAGGAACACGCCGTCCGGCCGCAGCGCCAGCACGTCCGCCGCCGCCGTCTTCGCCGGCACCACCCGCACCCGGCAGCCGTGCGCCGCCAGTTGCCGCAGGATGTTGCGCTTGATGCCGAAGTCGTAGGCCACCACCAACGGCGCCGCCAGCGGCGCCGCCGGCGCGGGGCCGTCGTAGGCCGCCGCCGCGGTCACCGTCTGCGCCAGGTCGGTGCCGGCCATCTCCGGCAGCGCGCGCGCCCGCGCCTGCAGCGCCTCGACGCTCTCGCCGGCGCCGATCACGCCGCGCTTGACGCCGTGCTCGCGCAGGTGCCGCACCAGCGCGCGCGTGTCGATCTCCGCCAGCACCGGGATGCGGTGGCGGCGCAGGTAGGATTCCACCACCTCCTGGCTGCGCCAGTTGCTGGCGAGCTCCGAGAACTCGCGCACGATCAGCCCCTCGAGCCAGGGCCGCCCGGCTTCGTCGTCTTCAGAGGTGGCGCCGTAATTGCCGATCTGGGCCGCCGTGAGGCAGACGATCTGCCCGGCGTAGCTGGGGTCGGTGCAGATCTCCTGGTAGCCGGTCATCGAAGTGTTGAACACCACTTCGCCCGCGCCCGGCGCTTCCCCCGCCGCCGCCAACCCGCGGCCGCGAAACACACGGCCATCTTCCAGCACCAGTACGGCCTCCATCCCCCTCCTCGCCACGCCTGGATTGGTGACCCGCTGGCAGATGCGCCGTCGGATCAAATAATTTTAGCATTTGATTAAACGCGGGCGCCCCGCGCGGCTGCGAAGCACAGCGTACGCCGCCGATGCTGCGTCGCGCCGCGCGGCCCGCTAGCTCCGTACGGGCGCGGCGGCGCGGGGGCCCCGAGATGCCCCGCTCCGCCTCGCCCTCGAAGAAGCCTCCCGCGCGGGCGCAGGGCGCGGCGGCGAGGAGGGGCGCATGCCGCATAATGATTGGAACCATGCCGCTGGAGACGCTCGCCCCGCTCCCTGACAACTTCTGCA
>JAKAOE010000228.1 GCA_021823305.1 Acidobacteriota bacterium | reverse complement strand
CGATCTGCGGCGGCCGGCCTCGCCGATGGCGAGTCTATCGTGTGGGGTAGGGAATTCTCGGGCAACGTCTATCAAACCGGGAATCAATTCTCGTTCACCCTGCCTGCCGGGGGGACTGCCACGACCTCGCAAGCCCTGTTTCCCCTCCCGGAGGGCACCACGTTCAGCGGTTACTACCACACCCATGGCGCCTACAGCCCGAACTTCTATAACGAAGAATTCTCTCCTGCGGACTGGAACATCGCCATGGGCCTCGCGCAATCGGCGGGCCTGCCGCGGGGTGTCAGCTTCCTCGGCACACCCGCCGGAAGGGTGGAGAGCTTAACTCCCGGCAAAATCTATCCTCCGTTTGAAAACGGCTGCGTTGCCATCGGCACGCCAGTCCCCGCAGAACTAACCGAGGCGGGTGTCGGGATTCCGCAGTGCTGAAGACCAGCCCAGCGCGGCTTGCCCTGCGGTGCGCGTGCGCCGCTCTGGTGCTCGCTCCCGCGGCCCTCGGCCAGCCCCCCCAGAAGCCCCTCCAGGTTCCCATCATTCAGCTGATCGCTACGCCGCAGCGTTTCGACCACAAGCTCGTACGGACAATCGGCTATCTTCGGTTCTTCGTGGAACACGGCATAGTGATCGCCAGCGGCATCTCGCCGAGCCAGGAGGAGAGCGAGAACGGCGTCGGGGACGGCGTTGCGGTCCAAACGACCGACCAGATGGCCAAGGACCGCGAGAAGCTCGACAAAATGTACGTCGAAATCGTCGGGACAGTTCGCATCGTTCACACCGCAAATACGCCGCCTCTCGCCCTGCTTGTTAACGTGCGCAGCTGCGTGCCCCGGTCTGACCCAGACCATCCGATAATGACCCGCCCGCTGCAAGACCGCCTCCCACTTCACGACCGGAACCCGCCGGTACGGATACGCAAGCAACCACTCGGAGGTGCCGGCGGGCAGCCGCTGCCCGGGTGTCGGCTCTGCTCGCCCGCGCCCCAGCCTGGACCGTGGGCATCCCCGGCTGCGTGCTCCAGTAGCCCCCTTCGGGGGCGCCTAATTCCCCAGCCGGCGATGACCGACAACGTCACTGGCGCCAGCGACTCCCAGCCCTGCGACTCGGCCGCCTACGCGCGAGCCGCCGCCCAGTTCCGCCGCGACAGCCGTATTCGGTCGAGGCGCTGGCCATAGCCGCTACACAACCACGCGGAACAGCCGGGACGTGGCAAGGCCCAAATGCGCACGGTTTCCCCGCGCCTCGCCTGGGAAAGGCGGCCCAGCCCGAACGCGCGCACTTTCGGCCCCCCTCTCGCCGGCGCTCGCCCCGCAACCGCGGCGCCCCGGAACGTTGTCGGGCGCCCGCCGGCGTTAGCAGGCTCGCCTAATCCCTCGCCCTCTCATACTGCACCGGCCAGATCGCCGCTGCGCCCAGCCGCTTCGCCGCGCGCAGCGGCCAGTACGGGTTGCGCAACAGCTCGCGCGCCAGCACCACCGCGTCCGCCTGCCCGGTACGCAGGATGTGCTCCGCCTGCTCCGGCGAGGTAATCATCCCCACCGCCGCCGTCATCACCTCCGCCTCGCGCCGGATGCGCTCCGCGAACGGCGTCTGGTATCCCGGCCCCACCGGAATCCTCGCCGCCGCCAGGTTGCCGCCCGAGCTGCAGTCCACCACGTCCACGCCCAGCCGCCCCGCTTCCCGCGCCAGCGCCACCGAATCAATGATGTCCCATCCCTCCGCGCCCTCGCCCGCCCAGTCGCTGGACGAAATCCGCAGCCACAGCGGCCGCTCCTTCGGCCACGCCGCCCGCACCGCCTCGATCACCTCCAGCGTCAGCCGCATCCGGTTCTGCAGCGATCCGCCGTACTGGTCGCCGCGCCGGTTGCTCGCCGGCGAGTAGAACTCGTGCAGCAGATACCCGTGCGCCGCGTGAATCTCCACCACCTCGAACCCCGCCGCCAGCGCCCGCCGCGCCGCCGCCGCGAACGCCGCCACGACGTTCTGGATCTCGGCGCGCGTCAGCTCGTGCGGCGCCTGGTAGCCCGCCGCGAACGCCACCGGGCTCGGCCCCACCACCGGCCAGCCGCCGTCCTCCAGCGCCACCGGCTTGCCGCCCTTCCACGGCGCCGCCGTCGAAGCCTTGCGCCCGGCGTGCGCCAGTTGAATTCCGATGGCCGCGCCCTGCGCGCGCACGAACGCCGCGATCCGCGCCAGCGGCGCGACGTGCGCGTCGCTCCAGATCCCCAAATCGTCCGGGCTGATCCGCCCCTGCGCCGTCACCGCCGTCGCTTCGGTGAACACCAGCCCCGCCCCGCCCACCGCGCGGCTGCCCAGATGCACCAGATGCCAATCGGTCGGCATTCCGTCCTGGCTCGAGTACTGGCACATCGGCGACACGATGATGCGGTTGCGCAACTCCAGCTCGCGCAACCGCAGAGGTGTAAACAGCTTCGGAGTTGGCATAGCTCTCATTCCCATTCGGCCGGCTGCAGCTCGGCATCGGCCGTCACGTAATACCGGCGCGTGCGCGGCAGCTTGGCCCTCAGCCCCAGCCCCAGCACCGCCGCGCTCACCAATACGAACGCCCCCAGCCGCGCCCACGCCAGCGGCCCCGCCGCGAGCCCCAGCCGCGCCCCCAAGCGCCACATCCCCCAGCCCGCCAGCTGCGCGATCACCGCCGTCCACACGCCCACGTAAAACCAGGCGCGGTCGGCGCCCTCGTCGTAAATCGTCCGCCGCGTCCGCGGCAGTTTGTCCAGCGCCGCCGCCAGCACGATCAGCCCCGCCACCGCGTCGTACGGCCAGCCGTAGAGCGAGGCCACGATCCATTTCCCGGTCGCCACCGCCGTCGCCAGCCCGATCAGGTTCAGCGTCCACGGCGTTACGATCGCGATCCACGCCGCCGTGTAGCACACCACGCGGTAGCCCAAATTCGGCCACTCCAGCCCGTAATGCGTGATGTAGGGCCGCGCCTCCGCCCCCGGCAGCCGCCCCTTCGCCCCCCGCCACACGCACCCCGCCGCCACCAGCCCCAACCAGATCGCCTGCTCCCGCCCGAACCCGTGCGCGTACAGCGCCTCCGTCAGCGCGCCCGGCAGCGTGAAAAACACCCAGATCCAGATCGGCACATGCAAGACGCGGTAGTAGCCCTTGTTCCGCGTCCGCGCGACCGCCGCCTGCATGCCTTCAGAATACCGTGCGGCGCTCCCTTCCTACCGCACCCTCGTCCCCGTCCCCTGGTCCACCGCCGTCCAGTGGGTTCCGTCCTTCGACGCCTCGATCGCCACCTTCACGTGTCCCGCCGGTCCCCAATGGTAGGTGATCCGCTCGTGCGGCCCGCCGTACTCGATCCACGTCGCCGGCGTCACCTCCATCTTCGCCGCGAACGGCTTCGCCCCCCGCCCCCCGGCCGAAAACATCTCGTAATGCCAGAAGGCGTGGTCCACCGTGTTGTAGGTGTCCACCACCAGCGACTCCGCCGGCCGCCCCGACCACACGTTGCTGAACGTGCACTCGAGATAGATGTGATTCGGCGACCAGACGCAGTTCTCGTTCCACGTCCACGTCCCCGTCTTCCCCGTCCGGCTGCGCGACGTCCCGTGAAACACCCACCGCCCCAGCGACACATCCAGCATCCGCAGTTCGCTCGCCGGCGGCTTGGCCGCGGCCGCCCGCTGCGCCGCCGCGCCCACCGCCAGCATCCCGCCCATCGCCAACACCGCCCACACCTTCCGCATGGCTTCCCCTCCGCGCGCCATCATAGCACCGCCAAACGCCGACCGCTGATCGCCAACCGCTGATCGCCAAGAGCCGCAAATAGTTGAAAATCTCAACCATCCTGCATACCCTAAAAGCAGCACCTCGGACACTACTGCATGAAACGCATCGGCATCCTGCTCGTGATCGCGGCGGCGGCGGCCTTGGCCGTCTGGCTGTACATGCGCCCCGGCCCGACGACCCTCACCCTCACCGGCACCGTGGACGGCAACCAGATCGTAGTCGGCTCCCAAGTCACCGGCCTTGTGGACCGCCTCGCCGTCCAGGACGGCCAGGCGGTGCGCCGCGGCCAACTCATCGCCGTCCTCGACCAGGGCATCCAGGCCGCCGACGCCCGCGCCGCCCAGGACGCCATCGCCCAGGCCCAGGCCAGCGCCCGCCAGTCCGAGGCCCAGACCGCGCTGCTCGCCGCCACCCTTCCCGCCAAGCTGCAGCAGGCCGAGGCGCAGCAGGCGCAGGCGCACGCCCAGATGGTGCAGGCGCAAGCCCAAGCGGCCCAGGCCGCCGCCAACCTCGACAAAGCCCAGGACAACTACACCCGCACCGCCCCGCTCGTCGCCAAAGGCGCTGCCTCGCCCCAGGACCTCACCAACGCCCGCGCCGACCTCAACGCCGCCCGCGCCGCCCGCGCCGCCGCTGTCGCCGCCGTCGCCGCCGCCCACC
>JAKAOE010000227.1 GCA_021823305.1 Acidobacteriota bacterium | reverse complement strand
TGCCATGAGCCGCAGGCTTGGGCGCCGTCCAGGCGCAGCGACCATTCGCCCTCCAGGCGCCAGCGCAACGGCAGTTCGAGGGCCTGCCGGCGTGTGGCCTGGGCGGCGAGTTCGTCGGCATAGCTGCCGCGGACCCAGGCGACACGCAGGGGCGCGGGCGGAATGCGCGCGATGAAGCGGATGCGCACGGTGGCGGCCGCCGGCCGCACGCCGCTGACGGCGACCGACTCCACCCGGCTGCCGGGGAAGTAGCCGCGCAGCCAGGTTTCGAGCTCGCTCCGCCGGCGGCCGCGGCCGGCGAAGCGGAGCCGCATCGCCGGGGCCTCGGCGCCCCGCACCTCGATTTCGCCGGCGGCGCGAAACCAGCCGCCGCCCGCGGGCTGAAGCTGGATGCGGCGCACGGTCAAGTTGGCGGAGGCCGGGGCCGCCGGGACCTGGACCAGCGCCTGCTGCCCGGCGCGCACGATCAGGGCCAGGCTGTTCTGGTCGCCGGCGGGCAGTTCGGTATCCAAAAAATCCGGGGCGGTGGTGTCGATCCATTGCCGGGTGGCAGGGATGTAGACCAAGGCGTGATCGAAGGCCGCCATGGTCGCCGGGGTGGCGCCCGGCGGCGCCGGCGCCAGCCGCCCCAGGTCCGGGGTGCGCACCAGCGCCAGGTCGGCCCCCACCCCCGCCGCGCGCAACCAGGTCGCCAGCAGCAAGGCGCCGTCCTTGCAATCGCCCGCCTCACTGTGGAACACCGCACTGACCGGCGCCGGCACATAGGCGTGCAACCCACTCTCTCTGCCGCTGTACTCCAAATGGCCACGTAGGTAGGACCAGACGCGAGTCACGATGGCTTTGGTTGCCCGCGGGGTGGGGTGGGCGGGGGCGCGCCCGGCAATCGTCAGCAGGCGGCGTTGCAGTTGCGGCGAGAGGCGGGCGCGGACGGCCAGGACGCGCCGGTACCAAGCCGCCATGGCCGCCCAGGAGGAAAAGCCGGAGACCTGCACGAAGGGCGAGCGGTCGGTGAGGGAGGGCCCATCCGGCGTGCTGAAGAACGCCGGCTGATTGCCGGCCTGCCAGCTCCAGACCCAGCCGCCGCCGGCACGGCGCCGCACCCGCGGCGGCGGCACGCCGGCCTGGGCGGTCGTCAGGCGCCGGCGCGCGGCCAGGACGTAGCGGACGCGGACGGCCGAGAAGGTGTCGCGAAAGGCGAACAGGTTGCCGATGAACGTTCCGCCCAGCAGGGACCAATCCTGGCGGGTATCGGGCAGCAGCTCATAGAGGACGCTGACGCGCTCGCCGGCGCGCAACCGCGGCAGCGCCAGACGGCGGGATTGGTTGCCGGAGGCGCCGGCGCGCAGGTCGCCGCGGTCGCGGCCCACGCCGACCACGCGCCATCCGCCCGGCGCGGCGCGGCGGCGCGCCAGCACGCGCGCATAGACCAGGCGGAAGCGAGTGCGGGCGGCGTCGTACCAGACGTCATCGAGCGCGAACAGGTCCGCCGCCGGCGCGGTGCGGATCTGATACACCCGCTGCACGACCATGCCGGACAGGCCGTTGGGCATCACCTGCTCGTAGCGCAGATGATAGAGTTCGACCGCGCCATCGCCGGGGAACGCGCTGGCCGCGGCGGGCAAGGCGGCAGCCGGGCGCAGGTAGGGGCGGGCGTTGCGCAGAAGCTCGGCCGCCATGGCGTCGGGCTGGTCCGCGGCCAGGCGGGAGGGCTTGGCCTGGGCCATGCCGGCGCCGGGAAGGGCCCCCAGCAGGCAGACGGCGGCAAACGCGATCGTAAGCGGGCGGCGAAGTGGCAACTCGCGCGAGCTCCTGAATCCGCTTCAGTGTGGGCCCGCAACGAGCGCCTGACCATCCGCCGTTTCCCCTAGGGCGCCGCCGTAGATTGGCGCGGAGACGGCGCAGCGCGCTGGCGCCAGGCCGCCCAGCCGGCGACCGCGGCCAAGGGCAGCACCACGAACCAGAAGTCGGTGCCGTACGCCTGCAGCACGCGCTGCCGGGCGCTGCCGGGGACCAGGGGCTCGAGCACCGCCGCCGCCACGGCAAGCCAATAGCCGGCCACGGCCGCGGGAGGGAGGCGCCGCTTGTGCCACTCCGCCGCCAGCCAGAGCGCCGGCCAGAGCAGCGTCTCGAGCACCAGGCGGTGGACGTGGGGCTCGAGCACCATCAGGGCGCAGAACAGAAACGCCACCACGCCGTCCTCAGGGCCGCGGGCGCGCCACAGCCAGGCGAACATCGCGGCGGTCAGCACAACCGCGGCCACCACCCAGGCGCGCTCGAGGCCGGCGGCGGAGAGGTGCAGCCAGGCGACCTGGGGGTAGTTGGGATCGGGCAGACGGGCGTAGTCCACGCGCATGAGGTAGCGCGCCATGACGTCATGGAGCGACTGGCCGGGATACCAGAACCCGCCCAGGCGGGCGTTCTTGGCGGCGATGCTGCGCTCCTGCGCCAGCCACTGCCCCAGCAGCGCCCACTGCGCCCGCCAGCCGCGCCACAGGACCGGCAGCAGGGTCCAGGCGGCGCCGCTGGCGCAGGCCGCCAGCGCCATGCGGCCGCGCCGGCGCAGCGGCAGGCAGGGGAAGAAGAACAGCGGCCAGACCTTGAGCGCCGCCGCCCAGCCCAGCCAGAACCCGCCCCAGGCGGGGCTGGCCTCGCCCACCAGGAACGCCGCCACCACCATGGCGACGATGTAGAACTGGGCGTTGCCGTAGCGCAGCTCCTGGATGAAATAGGCGGCGACGAGGAGCATGCCGGGCCAGAGCGCGGCGATGCCGGCGAGGCCCCAGCGCTTGCGCATGCGGATGGCGATCCAGCCGGCCACGAGCCCCTTGCCCGCCGCCCAGAGGGCGGCGCCGAGGGCGAGCGGCAGGGCGGCCAGGGGGCGGAAGAGGTCGAGGAAGATCGGAGGATAGCGGTAGACGCCGCCGATCCAGCCGGTGCCGCTCTTGGGGCCGTACATCGCGGCGCCGGCGAAGTAGTGGCGCGCATTTTCGAAATAGACGCGAAAATCAATCGCCTTTTGCGGGCGCAGCCAGACCAGCAGCGCTCCCGCCGCCGCGACCAGGGCGAAGAAGGCCCACTCCCGCTTGGTGACGGAATCCATCGCTCAGGCGCCCAGGTAGCGGACCGGATCGGCGGCGCTGGCGTAGAGGCAATAGACCGCGGCCAGCGAGGTCAGCCGGTGCAGGTCCTCGGTGTTGGCGCCCAGATCGCCGTCGCCGGCGCTGGGGGCGAAGAAGGCGTCAATGGACTGGCCGACGCCGGGCAGACTGAGCGGGACCTCGAGCGGGATGAAGCCGAACTCGGCGTTCTCATCACAGGTGACGATCATCAGGGTGAGCTCGCGGTCGTCGGCGGGGGTGGGCGGCTCGAGGTGGGTGATGTAGATCTCCTTGGCCCAGAGGCCGGGCCGCCCGCCGCCGCCGCGCACCGGCAGCAGCCAGTCGGGGAGCTGCAGGCAGAGCGCGGGCGCGGGGGAGCGGAACTGGGTGGTGTTGAGGCGCAGATAGCGGGGATCGGCGAAGGCGGCGGCCAGCTCGGGGGGCAGCGTGGCGTGGACGGCGCCAAAGTGGCGGTAGCAGGTCCAGGTGTGGAGCATGTGCAGGAACTGCGTCTGGTCGCGCTCGGCGGGATGGCCGGCGGCGTAGTGCTGGAACAGCGGCAGCTCCAAATAGCTGAGCAGGTTGATCACCGGCAGGCCGCCGGCCTCGATCCAAGCGATGGTTTCCTCGAGGTTGCGGTCCAGGTCGGGGTCGTCGGCGCGCAGCAGGTCATAGAGCGTGCTGGAGGGGATGGGCGGGCGCCGTCGCGCCAAGCCGTCCGCGGGGGGCGCGGTGCGTGGCGCCACGGCGGCGGCGGGCGCGGAGGCGGCTTCCTCCGCCGGCGGCGCCAGCTCCAGCGCCAAGTCCTGCTCCAGGGCGCGCTGATGGAGCGCCAACCAGTAGGCGCGCGCCCGATCTTCGGCGTCCTCGCCGGAAAAGGCCGCGCGGACGACGCCTTGGGGGGCGGTGGCGACGGCGGCGCCGAACTCCGGCGCCAAGTCCCCGGCCAGGCGCAGCAGACCGGCGGCCTGCTCGGGATAGGCCGAGCGAAACTCCCAGTGAAACGCCGCTTCCCCCGCCATGACGCGCCAGCCCACCATAGCATGCGGACGTTTCCGCGTGGCCGCGCCGGACGCCGAGCGGCTCTACACTGGGGGCATGCGGCGCTACTTCGACGGGCTGCTCCTGCTGCTGCTGGCGACCGGGTTCCTGGCGCTGGCGAGCACCGGCCGGCTGCCCTGGCCGCTGGTGGCGGCGGGTATCGCGGCCTTCGTGGTGCGCGCCTGGGCGATGCAGCGGGGACGGACGCTGGCGCTCGCCAACCGCTGGTGGCTGGCGGGGCTGCTGCTCTACCTGCCGGTCTACGCGCTGGACGGGCTGGTGCTG
>JAKAOE010000226.1 GCA_021823305.1 Acidobacteriota bacterium | reverse complement strand
CCGGCGGGAGCGGTTCGACGGCAGCGACATCTGCCACCTGATCCACCGCTGTGGCACGGGCATGGACTGGACGCGGCTGCGGGCGGCGGTGGGCGAGCAGTGGGCGATGCTGGCGTGGCATCTACTGCTGTTCCGCTACGTCTATCCGGCCGACCGCGAGGCGGTGCCGGGCTGGCTGTGGCGCGAGCTGCGCGAAAAGCTGGAGCAGGATTGGCGCGAGCTGCCGCCGGGGCCGTTCCGCGGCAGCCTGATCGATCCGCCCATGTTCGCGCCCGACATGATCACCTGGGGGCTGGAGAACCTGGAGGACGGCTCGCGCCGGCGGCGGCTGCGCGAGCGCGCGGCGTGAGGCGATGCGGATCGCGGCGGTGGCGGACTTGCACTGCGCGGTGGGCGACCGGGAACGGATCCGGGAGCGGCTGAACGCGCTGGCGGCGGGGGCGGCGGAGCTGCTGCTGCTGGCGGGCGATTTGACCAACTACGGGCGGCCGGAGGAGATGGAGGTGCTGATCAGCCAACTGTTGCGGCTGCGGCTGCCGATCGTCAGCGTGCTGGGCAATCACGACTACGAATCAGGGGCGGAGGCGGAGCTGCAGCGCATGTTGCGCGAGGTCGGCATCCAAGCGCTGGACGGGGAGGCGTACGAGCGCGACGGGGTGGGCTTCGCCGGGGCGAAGGGGTTTTGCGGCGGCTTCGGGCGGGGCGAGCTGACGGCGTTCGGCGAGGCCGCGATCAAGAGCTTCGTGCACACCGCAATGGAGGAAAGCCTGCGGCTGGAGCGGGCGCTGTCGCAGCTGCGCAGCGAGCGGCGGGTGGTGCTGGTGCATTACGCGCCGGTCGCGGCGACGGCGGAGGGGGAGGCGCGCGAGCTGTTCCCCTTCCTCGGCAGCTCGCGGCTGAGCGACGTGTGCGACCGCTTCGCGGCGACGGCGATCTTTCACGGCCACGCCCACCACGGCACGCTCGAGGGCCGCACGCGCGGCGGCATCCCGGTCTACAACGTGGCGCTGCCGCTGCTGCAGGCGCAGCGGCCGCCGCAGGCGTTCCGGCTGGTGGAGGTGTGAAGCTCACGCGGAATCTTGCAGCAGCTCGGCGAGGCGGGCGACGCCGGCGGCGATCTGCGCGGGCGTGACGCTACCGAAGCCGAGCACGAAGCCCTGACGGGGGTTGGGCCCAAGGTGGAAGATCGACAGCGGCACCAGCGTGAGCTGCTCCTGGATGGCGCGGGCGTAGATGGCGCGGTCGGGGCAGCCGGGCACGACGGCGGCGAGGTGGATGCCGGCCTGGTCGCCGACGATCTCCACCGCCTCGCCGAGGCGGCGGCGCAGGCTCGCGATGAGCGCGCCGCGGCGCTCGTTATAGACCGGGCGCATGCGGCGGATGTGGCGGGCGAAGTGGCCTTCGGCGACGAAATCGGCCAGCACCGCCTGCGCGAAGGTGGCGGGGCCGAGGTCGAAGGCGAAGCGGGCGGCGAGAAAGCGCTCGACCAGGTCGGGCGGCACGACCAGATAGCCGATGCGGAGCGCGGGGAACAGCACCTTGCTGAAGGTGCCGATATAGACGACACGGTCGTGGCGGTCGAGGCCCTGCAGCGACGTGATGGGCACGCCGGCGTAGCGGAACTCGCTGTCGAAGTCGTCCTCGATGATCCAGCCGCCGCTGCTTTCCGCCCAGTCGAGGAGCTGCAGGCGGCGAGTGGCGCTCATGGTGACGCCGAGCGGGTACTGGTGCGAGGGCGTCACCAGCACGGCGCGGGCGGCGGGACAGCGGCGGGCGCCGGCGCGCACGTCCAGGCCGTCGGCATCCACCGGGACCGGGACGACGCGGCAGCCACTGCCGAGGAAAACGCTGTGGGCGAAGCGGTAACCGGGGTCTTCCAGCCAGACCTGGTCGCCGGGATCGAGCAGCGCGCGGGCGGCGATCTCCAGACCCTGTTGCGAGCCGCTGACGATCATCACCTGGCGCGGCTCGCAGCGCACCCCGCGCGCGGTGCGCAGGTAGGCGGCGATGGCCTCACGCAGCTCGCGCAAGCCCATCGGGTCGCCGTAGTCGAGCGCGTTGGGGCCGAGGCCGCGCAACTGGCGCGTCGCCAGCCGCCGCCAGACGGCCAGCGGAAAGTGTTCGAAGGCGATCTGGCTGACGGTGAAGGCGCCTTGGTAGCGCCGCGGATGGAAGTTGTCGGCGGTAGGCAGCGCGGCGCAGCGCGCCGAGACCTGGCGGCGGGCGGCGGGATTGCGCGCGGCCGGCGGCGGCGCGCCGTTGCCCGCGGGCGCGGGCGCCGCGGCGGCGGCAAGGGCGGCGCCGAGCTGGCGGGCGACGACCGTGCCCGAACCGACGCGGCTTTCGAAGTAGCCCTCGGCCAGGAGTTGGGCGTAAGCGTTCATCACCGGCATGCGCGAGATGCGGAGCTCGGCCGCGAGCACGCGGGTGGAGGGCACGCGCTGGCCGGCGGCGAGCGAGCCACCGACGATGGCGTGGCGGAAGGCGGTATAGATTTGCGCCTGCAGGGAGTGCGGGCTGCCCTTTTCGACGGCGACCAGGGGCGAAATGGTCGAGGCCACCTTCCGCATTCAGCGGATCATAATGGCTATGCCAAAACCACGTCAAGTGGCTATTGACGGAGGCCGCTTTCGAGCCCAAGCTGGAAGGCAATGAAGATGGACCGGAGCCGCGGCTCGCAGTCAAACCGGCCCACGAGATGGCGGAAGACATATGCGAGGGAGGACAGTCATGGTGTGGAGGATCGTGAAGCGGTGGACGCAGTTTGGCGCGCTGGGACTGGCGGCGGTGGTGCTGCTGTTGCTGCCATCCTATGGCAACGCCAAGGATCCGGCGGCGGCGCAGAAACAGAAGGTGTACGTCTACGTGTGCAGCTGCCTGGGCTCGAGCTCCTGCCCGTGCCTGACCGAGGCGATGCGCGAGGGTCCGTGCCGTGCGGCGCCAAGGGCGGTCCGCCGATGCGGCGGGTGGATGCCAACAGCAACTGGGCCAAGTTCAACCGCCAGCGCATGTCGGGGAAGTAAGTTCCAGGCGGGGGGGTTCTCCGCACTCAAGCGGACGCGTGTGTGCGCGGGGCGACCCGGCGCACAAGCCGGCGCGCCACGCGGGGCCGGGCCGGCTTTCGCTATACTGAAGGGAATCGGATCCTGCCATGTCCCGCAAAACCAGCCTGGCCGTGTTTGGCGTTTCCCTGGTGTTGGCCGTCGCGCTGATGGCGGGCGCGGCGTGGCCGCGGCAGACGCCGGTGAACCATGATCCGGCGCGGCAGTTGGGCATCCTGGCCGAGGTGTACCAGCACATCAACGACGACTACGTCACCACGCCGAACCTGCCCAAGGTGAGCGAAGGAGCGCTGCACGGCCTGCTGGCCTCGCTGGACGCGGACTCCAGCTATCTGGACCGCCAGCAGTACAGGAACTACCTGGCCGAACAGGCGAATCCGCCGGCGGGCGCCATCGAGGCGCTGATCTCGAAGCGGGCCGGATACGCCGATGTGGTGGACGTGCGACCCGGGGGCGATGCGGCGAAGGCAGGGCTGGTGCGGGGCGACTTTGTGGAAGCGATCGGCAACGTCGGCACGCACGACCTTTCAATGGAGGCGATCAGCCGGCGGCTGCTCGGGGCGCCGGGCACGACCGTCACGCTGAATGTGGTGCACATGCATCACTCGAACCCGGTGCCGGTGGTGATCACGCGGGTGGCCTACAGCATGGCGCCGCTCGCGGTGTCGCGCCACGGTGGCGTCGGGGTGATCGCGGTGCCGGATTTCGACCGCGGGCGTACGGCGCAAATCGCGGCGGCGGTGAAGTCGCTGCGGCGGCAGGGCGCGAGCGCGCTGATCCTGGATTTGCGCGACTGCGGCGGCGGCAGCTACGCGGAAGCGGAGCAGACCGCCAACCTGTTCCTGAACCACGGCACGATCACCTATCTGGAGGGGCAGACGGTGGCGCGGGTGACAACCACGGCCGAGGCGGCGAAGGCGATTGACGCAAACGGGCGGCTGGAAGTGCTGGTGAACAACGGCACGTTCGGGCCGGCGGAACTGGCGGCGGCGGCGCTGCAGCAGAATGCGCGGGCGCAGGTGATCGGCGATCCGACCTTCGGGGAAGGCTCGGTGCAGAAACTGATTCCGGTAGGCGACGGCTCGGCGCTGTGGCTGACGGTGGCGCGCTACTACTCGCCCAAGGGCAAGGCGATCCAGGACGGGATCACACCGAACGTCGCGCAGGTGCGTTATGCCGGGGCGCTGCCGGATTTGGACTATCCGCCCGAGGGCGTGACCGGGCCGCTGCCCGATCTGCAGATGCAAAAGGCGCTGGCTCTGGCCGAGTCGCCAGCGGCGCCGGCGAAGTAGACGGAGCGGACGGCGCGGCAAGCGAAAAATCCTTGTGCAGCAGCACGCCGTCAAGGCGGGCGGAGTAAGATC
>JAKAOE010000225.1 GCA_021823305.1 Acidobacteriota bacterium | reverse complement strand
GGCGTGGCGGGCGGCGCCGGCGGCGGAGGCGGCGCGGGGCGGCGGGCTGCTGTACTGCGGCTGGTGGACGACGAGCAAGGGCGTGGCCTACCTGGCGCAGGCGCACGCGCGGCTGGCGGCGCGCGGAATGCGCGTCCCGCTGACGCTGCTGGGGGTGGGCTATGGCGACGGCGGCTGGGAGCGGCAACAGGCGCGGGTGCGGGCAGCGTTTCCGGCGGAGTGCCAGGCGCTGCTGCGGCTGCTGCCGCGCACGAGGAACGAAGCCGAGGTGCTCGAGGCGTACCGGAGGCACGACCTGCTGATCTGCCCGTCGACGTCGGAGGGGTTCGGGCTGGTGGTGGTGGAGGCGCTGAGCCAGCGGCTGCCGGTGGTGTGCTCGCGGGCGGCGGGGGCGGCGGAGCTGCTGCGCGACGGGCGCGAGGCGCTGCTGGTCGAGCCGCGCGACGCGGAGGCGCTGGCGGCGGCGATCGAGCGCATGTGGACCGCGCCGGAGCTGCGGCGGCGGATGGGCGAGGCCGGGCACGCCGCCACCGCGGAGCTGAGCTGGGACGCGGTCGCGGAGCGGACGGCGGCGTGCTACCGGAGAGCGCTCATCGGCGATAATGCGGCGTGGCCGACTTCCGCCTGATTCCGCCGCGATTTGTGCCTCGGATCTGGGGCCGGCGGGATTTGAGCCCGTGGTTTCCCGGGCGCGACGGAGAGGAGGCGATCGGCGAGGTGTGGCTGTCGCCGCCGGAGGGTCCGGTGCTGGTGAAGCTGCTGTTTCCCGAGCAGCCGCTTTCGGTGCAGGTGCACCCGGACGACGCCTACGCGGCGGCGCATGGGCTGGGGCGGGGCAAGAGCGAAGCGTGGTACGTGGTGGAGGCGGCGGCGGGGGCGAAGCTGGGGGTGGGACTACGGCCGGGGGTGGACCTGGCGCAGCTCGAGGCCGAGTGCCGGGCCGGACGCGGGTCGGCGTGCCTGAACTGGATGGCGGTGGAGGCGGGCGAGGTGATCAACGTGCCGGCGGGAACGGTGCACGCGATCGGGCCGGGCGTGGTGCTGTTTGAGGTGCAGCAGGCGTCCGATGCGACGTTCCGGCTGGACGATTACGGGCGCGGGCGCGAGCTGCATTTGGGACCGGGTATGGCGGTGGCGCGGACGGCGACGGCCGCGGGCAAGGTGAGGGCGCAAGCCGAAGGGGACACCTCTTCCCTGCTGCTCGGGACCGAACACTTCCGGCTGTGGCGGCACCGCGCCCGAGGCGCGTGGCGGTTGGCGCCGGCGGAGGAGACGCGCTGGCTGATCAGCCTGCGAGAGAACGAGTTGCTGCCGCGCGGACAACTCGCGGAAGTTCCGCCGGGAGCGGCGTTTGCGAGCGCAGGCGCGGGCGAGTGGCTGGAAATCCGCTCGGGCGCGTGAGCGATTATCGCAGGATGAAAGCCGCGACCGGCGGTTTTAAGGGTTGACCGCCTTGGGCGAAGCCGCGAAAATAGAAATAACGCGACGCTGCCTCCCCCCAGGCCCAGCATTCCGTAACGACAGTATGAGCGCACGACCACAACCGAAGCTCTCCCCCTCCCCGGCCACCGCCGCGGCGCGATTCCCGCTGGACGCGGCCACGCTGCGCAACTACCTGCGGCAGATCGTGATGATGCGCGAGTTCGAGCGGCTAGGCGAGCGGGAGTTCAAGAGCGGGTTGATCCGGGGCTACTACCACTCCTATGCCGGGCAGGAAGCGGTGGGGGTGGGGTTCGTCAACTCGCTGGACCTGAACCGCGACTACATCGTGGACCACTACCGCGACCACGGGCACATGCTGCTGAGCGGCATGGACCCGGAGCGCATTTACGCCGAGCTGTTCGGGCGGCGCAACGGCGTCTCCAAGGGCAAGGGCGGCAGCATGCACATGTACAGCCCGGAGAACCACTTCCTGGGCGGCGACGGCATCGTGGGCGGGGGCATTCCGGTGGCGACCGGCGTGGGACTGGCGCTGAAGCAGCAGAAGCGGGACGGGATCAGCCTCAGCATCTTCGGCGACGGCGCGCTCGACACCGGCACCTTCCACGAATCGCTGAACATGGCGACGCTGTTCCAGGTGCCGACGGTGTACCTGTGCATCAACAACATGTACAGCATGGGCACCAGCCTGGCGCGCCACTCCAGCATGCCGCGGCTGGTGGACCGGGCGCAGGGCTACGGCATGGGCACGGAGCAGGTGGACGGGCAGGACGTGTGGGCGACGACGGAGGCGGCCGAGCGCATTTACGCGCGGGTGCGGAAGCAGAAGAAGCCCTACTTCGTCGAGGTGCTGACCTACCGCTACCAGGGCCACGGAATCCACGACAAGGCGCTGAACTACCGCACGCTGGAAGAGGAGACCGCCTGGCACGAGCGCGATCCGCTGAAGCTGCTGAGCAGCTACATGATCGAGGAGAAGATCATGAACAGGGCGGAGATCGAGGCGCTGCGCCAGGAAGTGGTGGCGGAGCTGGAGGCGAAGGTCGAGGCGGCGAAGGTGGAACCGGAGCCGGACGCGAGCGAACTGCTCGAGGACGTAACCCTGTGATCGTGAAGAAATCCACGCACGAAGCGCTGAACATGGCCTTGCGCGAAGAGATGACGCGCGACGAGCGCGTCGTCATTCTGGGCGAAGAGGTCGGCCAGTACAACGGCGTGCACTACGTGACGCGCGGGCTGTACGCCGAATTCGGCAAGGACCGGGTGATGGACACGCCGATTTCGGAGGAGAGCTTCGTCGGCATCGGCGTGGGCATGGCGATCATGGGGCAGCGGCCGGTGGTGGAGATGATGCGCATGGATTTCGCCCTGCGCGCCATGGACCAGGTTTACAACCACATGGCCAAGATCCGCTACATGTCGGGCGGGCGGCTGGCGGTGCCGATGGTGCTGCGCGGGCCGGAGGGCCCGGGGCCGAACCCGGGGCTGACGGCGCAGCACGGGCAGCAGCTCACGGCGGTGTTCGCGCACTGCCCGGGGCTGCGGGTGGTGAGCCCGTCGAATCAGTACGACGCCAAGGGGATGCTGAAGGCGGCGATCCGGAGCGACGATCCGGTGGTGTTTCTCGAGCCCGGGCCGCTGAACAACAAGCAGGGCGAGGTGGACGACGGCGAGTACCTGGTGCCGCTCGACCAGGCCGACACCAAGCGCGAGGGCAGCGACATCACGCTGATCGGCTACGGCGCGAGCGTGGCGCTGTGCCTGCAAGCGGCGCACGAGCTGGAGCGCGACGGCGTCTCGGCGGAGGTGGTGGACATGCGCTGCCTGCGCCCGCTGGACATGGCGCCGGCGCTGGCCTCGGTGCACAAGACCAACCACGCGGTGGTGGTGGATTACGCCTGGCAGAGCTACGGACCGGGCGCCGAGATCGTGGCGCGGCTGATGGCGGAGGGGTTCTGGGACCTGGAAAAGCCGGTGACGCGCGTGGCCGGCAAGGAGACGCCACTGCCCTACGCGGCAAACCTGGAAGAGCTGAGCAAGCCGTCGGTGGAAGAGATCGTGGCGGAAGCGAAGCGGTCGCTGGGGAACTGACGTGCTGGAGCATTTGCCGCGGGTGGGCTCCGATTACGGCGGGCTCGACGGCCAGCGCATTGCCGTTGTGGGGTACTCACACTGGCACAAGCCCGGCGAGGTAGATGACGAGCGTGCGACGCTGGACACCGTCCGTCGCGTGATCTCAGACGAGGGCGCGGGGAACGCTCCGCAGGAGGATTGGTCGCGGATCGCTTTCTTTCGCCAAATCCGCAACTACTTCGGATTTACCCTGCACTCGGCGTTCTGGCCGCTCGTCGCCTTCTTCAACTTTCTCCCCAACTCTGTTGGGACCGGGGCGGAACGGTTTCGCCACGGCACTGGCGGTCAGATTGATTTGGGGCGTGAGCGCTTCTTGAGGCTCCTGCGTGAGTTGGCGCCGCAGAAAACGTTCGTGTTTACCCGTCGGTACTGGGCCATCGTCAGGGGTGCGTCCCTGATGGAGCTGCCTGATGGCGTTCCACAGTACTCTCGAATTTTTAAAGCGGTCGAGCTGGAGGGGTCTCGAGTTTTTCTCCTGCGCCATCCACAAGGAGCGCGGAAGGCTCCCATGGTGGAGACGGTCGGGTGTCTGCTCCGGTCGTAGAGGCCAGCGCCGCGTGGCGTTGAAGGGTAATTCGAGGACGATCGGGCAGCACGTCGGCCACCGCTCGCGTGTCGAGACAGCCCGCCAGGGCAGTTCCTCGCCCCGTGGGCGTCTGGAGCTGGGGTCGGGGCTGGAGGCGCTGCGGCGGGAGATTCGGCGCGGGATCGAGCAGGCTGAGCGCGGTGAGTTTGTGGAAGCGAGCGAGGTTTTTCGCGAGGTTCGGCGCCGCGGGCGCGGCGGAAAGCCTCGCGGGTAGCTGGCCGGCAAGAGGGTGCGGGCGGGCGGTTATTGGACTCGCCAGGCGGGGTACCAGCGGACCATCCAGCTTTGC
>JAKAOE010000224.1 GCA_021823305.1 Acidobacteriota bacterium | reverse complement strand
CGCCGGTGGCAGTGCCGCCAGCGCCGCGGCCGTGCTCGCCGGCCGGTCCGCCGGTTCCTCCGCCAGGCAGGCGGCCACCACGCCGTCCCAGGCCCGGTCGAGCTCCGGGCGCAGCGCGCCCGGCGGAGTGTGGCCATGGCGCATGCGCTGCAGCACCGCCCCCAGCGGGCCCCGGCCGGCAAACGCCGCCCGCCCGGTCAGCATCTCGTAGGTCACCAGGCCGAAGGCATAGACGTCGGCGGCGGCCGCGGCTTCGCCGCCCGCCAACTGTTCCGGCGCCATGTAGGCCAACGTGCCGATCAGCCGGTCGCCGCTCGACCCCGCCGGCTCGGCCGCCGCCCAACGCGCCAGCCCGAAGTCGGTGATCACCGCGTCCGGACCCTCCCGCCCGGGACGGAACATCACGTTGGCGGGCTTGAAGTCGCGATGGATGACACCCGCGGCGTGGGCGGCGTCGAGCCCGGCCGCGATCTGTCGCAGCCAGCGCCGCGCCTGCGCTTCCGGCGGCGGGCCCTCGCGCCGCAGCACCTCGGCCAGCGTCCCGCCCGGCAGCAGCTCCATGGTCAGCACGTACACCGGCGGGTCGCCGGGCTCGACCGCGAGGTCGTAGATCCGGCAGACGTGAGGATGGCTGATGCGCCGGGCCGTGAGGATCTCGCGCTTAAAGCGCGCCAGCGCCTGCGGGTCGGCGGCGATGCCGGCGCGCACGACTTTCAGCGCGACTTCGATGTTCAGGCTCTGGTCGCGCGCGGCGTAGACTTCGCCCATGCCGCCCCGCCCCAGCAGCCGGAGCAGGACAAACCGCCCGGCCAGCACCGCGCCCGGCGCCCAGCCCGGCGGCGCCTCCGGCGGCGGCGCGCCGCCCAGCCCCGGCGCACTCGAGAGAAACCCACCGGCGGCGGCGGCGCTCGCCAGCAGCGCCTCCACCTCGGTCTGCAACCCGGCGTCGCCGTGGCACAACCGCCGCAGCAACCGGGTCCGCTTCTGCGGCGGGCAGTCCTGCGCGGCGTCAAAAATGCCCGCGATCCGCTCCCACCGCTCCGGCGTCATTTGCTCATTTCGAGATATAACCAGGCCCTGGCCACGGCCCAGTCGCGCTTCACCGTGCGCGCCGACACGCCCAGCGCCGCGGCGATCTCGGCTTCCGACAGGCCGGCGAAATAGCGCATCTCCACCACCTGCATCTGACGCGGGCTGCGCTCCGCCAGCCGCCGCAGCGCTTCGTCGAGCATGAGCAGGAACGCCGGCCGTTCGGCCGCGAGCGCCGGCGCCGCCTCGAGGTCGCAGGCCACCGCGCCGCCGCCGCGCTTTTGCGCCCGCCACGCGCGCGCATGATCCACCAGCACCTGGCGCATCACGCGCGCCGCCGCGGCGAAGAAGTGGCCGCGGTCGCGGTAGGATTGCCGCCGCCCGCCCAGCAGGCGCAGATACGCCTCGTGCACCAGCGCCGTGGATTGTAGCGTATGGGCGGGCGACTCGCGCCGCATGTAGGCCGCCGCCAACCGGCGCATCTCGTCGTAGACGAGCGGCGCGAGGCGCTCCCCGGCCTCCTGGCTGCCGGCTGCGTCCGCGGCCAGCAGCTCAGTGATCTCTCCTGCCTGAGCCATGCGTAATGCTTGCTGCTATTGTAGTGCCTCGGGCAAGCACGGAGGCAAGCGGCCCGGTAAGCCCCGCCTACACGTAATCCGCACAGCTCATGTAGTAGCCGCAGCCGGGGCAGCGCAGCTTGCAGCCGCGCTCCAGCAGGCGGCGGGAGCAGTTGGGGCAGAAGAGCATGGGCTGCGGCGCCGGGCCGGGCGTCGCGGCCGCGGCAGGCGGGCGCGGGTCAGCGCGTTCCGCCATCGCCGGGCTCCTTGCCGGCGGCGCCGCCCAGCGGCCGCCGCGCCACCAGGTAGAGCGACAGGCACAGCAGGGCAAAGAGCGCCATCGCCCACAGGTTGCTGTTCGCCCAGGCGGCGCCGATCAACCGCGGTCCGACGGCGAACTGCCCGTGGGCGATGCGCCCGGTGGCCTCGAGGTAGGAGATCGCCGCCGCCACCAGCCCGAACACCGCCGCGCCGCCGATCAGCCCGCTGGAATAGAGCGCGCCGCTCGAGGTATCGCCCTCCTCCTTCGTGCCGCCGCGCTCCGCCAGCCAGCGCAGCGCGCCGCCAACGAAGATGGCCGCGGTGGTGCCCAAGCCGAGATAGGTGCCCACCGCGAAGGCGAGCGAGCGCACCCCCAGCAGTTCGACCGCGACCACGATGAACACCCCCACCAGGATCAGCGGCCAGGGCAGCTGGCGGCTGAGCAGGCCGTTGATGATGGTGGCCATGAGCTGCGCCTGCGGCGCCGCCACCTGCTCACTGCCGATGCCCTGCACCCAGTGGATCTCGACGTTGCCGCTCGCCGGGTTATAGAGATACTTGCCGTTGGGGATGGTGCGCGAGCCGATCACGTTCAGCTCCCAGTAGCGGCGCAGTGGGACGGCGCGCAGCACCCCTGCCGGCAGCGTGTAGTCCAAGCTCTCGACGCTCACCCCCGGCGCCGCCGTCGGGCCGGTGGCGGCGTGCGCCGCCAGCGCCGGCAGCGCGATAGTCTCGGGCTTGTAGGAGGCATAGGCGGTGTTCAGGAAGGGCACGGTGTACCCCACCACGATCACCGAGGCGACCACCCCGATCATCAGCGTCACCTGCTGCTTCCAGGGCGTGGCGCCCACCAGGAAGCCGGTCTTCAGGTCCTGCGAGGTGGCGCCCGCGATCGCCGCCGCGATCGCCACCGCGCCGCCCACGCTCAGCGCCAGCGCCGCGTAGAGGTGGCCGGTCCAGCCGGCGGCGAGGAAGAACAGGCAGGTGACCAGCAGCGTGGCGATGGTCATGCCCGACACCGGGTTGCTGGAGTTGCCGATCAGCCCCACGATGCGGCTGGAGACGGTGACGAAGAAAAAGCCGAACAGCACCACCAGCAGCGCGCTGAGCACGTTGCTGAACCAGGCGGCGTGGGGGTTGTAGCGGAACTGCAGGATCAGCCACATCAGCGCCCCCAGCACCGCCGCCCCGGCCGGCACCATCCAGCCCGGCAGGTCGCGTTCGGTGCGCGGCGCCAGCGCCGCGGCGGCGCGGCCGCCGGCGGCGCGCAGGTCGCGCGCCGTGCCGCGGAAGGCGTGGAGGATGGTGGGCAGGGTGCGCAGCAGCGTGATCAGCCCCGCCGCCGCCACCGCGCCGGCCCCGATGGGACGGATGTAGGCGCCCCAGACGTCGTCCGGGCTCATCTGCGCGATCGGTACAGTGGAGGGATAGATCGCGTGCGGGAAGGCGCCGCCGAAGAATTTGATCGCCGGCGCGATCACCAGCCACGAGATCACCCCGCCGGCGAACATCGCCCCCGCGATCGCCGGCCCGATGATGTAGCCCACCCCCAGGTACTCCGGCGTCACGTCGGCGCGCAGGCTGGCGCCCGGCAGCCAGCGCGGATCGTAGTTCGGGCTTTCCTTCCAGAACTGCAGCGCGTCCATGAGGAACTTGTAGACGCCGCCCACCGTCAGCCCCCAGAACACGCGCCCGGCGAAGTTGCCGCCCTTCTCGCCCGCGCGCAGCACGTCGGCGCAGGCCGCGCCCTCGGGATAGGGCAGCACGCCGTGCTCCTGCACGATCAGGTAGCGCCGCAGCGGGATCATGAACAAAATGCCGAGCCAACCGCCGATCATCGCCAGCAGGAAGATGCGCGAATATTCCAGCGGAAAGCCGAGAAAGATCATCGCCGGCAGCGTGAAGATCACCCCCGCCGCCACCGACTCGCCCGCCGAGCCGGTGGTCTGCACGATGTTGTTCTCGAGAATGCTGGAGTGGCCCAGCTTCTTGAACAGGCTGATGCTCAGCACCGCGATCGGAATCGAAGCCGACACGGTGAGCCCGGCGCGCAGCCCGAGGTAGGTGGAGATGGCGCCGAACAGGATGCCGAAGCCGACGCCGAGCAGCACCGCGCGCAGCGTGAACTCGGGCATCGCCGTCTCGCTCGCGACGAAGGGACGATACGGGGCGCGCGGCGGGGATGCCGGTGGCGAAGTCTGCGATGCCACGGCTGAAGGTACCATGTCCGCCCGGCGATCGCCAGCTGGCGGCGGCGGGGCGGCGGCCGCGAGCGAACAAGAAGCGAAATCAGCGAAGCGCGCGCGGGGGACGAAATGTTACAGTCCAATGACGGCCGCGGTCGCGGCCCGCGCCTTCCATTCCGGTTGATTTTCCTGATGGAAACCGCCGTCCACGCGCTGCCGGGCTTGTGCAAAAGCGCCAAATCCCTTGCCAGTGGCGATTTCTGCGCCTTCCCGCCGCCGCTCCGCGCGCCGCCCACATGCTAAACTGCCTTCCTGGCGCGGCTTAGCCGCCCCTCCGCAACGCCTCCCGGCGCCCATCGGCGCACCGGCGGCGGACGCCGGCGGGCGGCGCAGGGATTAGATTTTCACCGGTTTTGCACAG